>SABF01000429.1 GCA_009929095.1 Erysipelotrichia bacterium | reverse complement strand
GCACGAAGTTTCCGGCAATCCGCTTATGAAACCAGTCAATTTTCCTCATATATCCTGGAGTTTGTTTCTTTTATACTTCGGAAACGATATACTTTTATATATAAAAATCAGGAGGAAAACTATCATGCGCATCGGAATCGTAGGAACTAATTTTGTTTCAGATATGTTTATGGAGGCTGCAGAGCCAATCTCAGACATCATGGTGACAGCAGTCACAAGCGGTCATCGCGAACATGCAGATGCGTTTGCATTGAAATATGGAATTCGAAATGTTTATAATTCGCTGGCCGAACTTCTGAAAGACAAAGATGTTGATATGTTGTATCTGGGAGTGCCTAACAGTCTGCATGCTTCTCTGGCAAAGCAGTGCATTCTTGCCGGCATGCCGGTGTTTGTGGAGAAACCGTTTGCTACGAACTTAAGAGAAGCTGAAGAGGTTTTTAAACTGGCAAAAGAAAAGAATGTTTATGTTCATGACGGGATTGTGCCGCTTTATACTGACAACTTCAGAACAATGAAGGAGTCATTGGAATTGTGCGGAACAGTTCGCAGAGCGGTATTCTCTTTTGGCAAGTATTCTTCAAGGTATCTTGCCTACTTGAATGGCGAGAATCCAACAACGTTCCGACCGGAGTTTTCTAACGGCAGTCTGATGGATCTTGGAGTTTACTGCCTTGCAAACGTTGTTGGCCTGTTTGGCAAACCGAGCAGTGTCTGCGCTCATGCAGTGAAACTGGAAACTGGTGTGGACGGTGCCGCTGAGGCAATTCTCACTTATCCTGGATTTGATGCAGTCGTCATGACCTCTAAGATTTCCAACAGTGCAATCAGCAGCGAAATTGAAGGAGAACTTGGCACGATGGTAATTGAACAGCCAAGCTTAGTCAGCCGTATCTGGTTCAATGATTTGAGAACCAAGGAAAAGCAGCTGATTTCTGTTGATACAGACAATGCCTTTGGATTTCAGCTTCAGGATATCCTGGATGACTTTGCGGCAGGACGTACAGAATCAGAGAGAGTTCCTCATTCACTGAGCCTTGACGTTATGAATGTACTGGATGAATGCAGAAGATCAGCAGGTATCGTATATCCTGCTGATGGAAAGGATGCGAATTAAGAATGCTTCGAGGCTTTATCAATGCAAAGATATTCGGCAGCGATGCGACTGCATTTCTGCTGGAAGATGGGGTTTTTAAGTCGGTAGGAACAAATAAGGAAATTGAAAGTGCACTCTCTCCTCAGGAAGAGTGTGTTGATCTGAATGGCGGTTTTGTCATTCCTGGATTTGTTGACTCTCATATGCACCTGGCAGAATATGGTCAGTAT
>SABF01000428.1 GCA_009929095.1 Erysipelotrichia bacterium | reverse complement strand
ACGCAGGAAACCGACCGTAAAGAACAGCAGCTTCGTCAGATCCGGAAAGATCAGGAACGTGCTCAGGCCAGCGCGAATGCTATTAAAATTGACCAGGGCCGTCTTGAAACAAGACGTGATAACGATCTTCAGCGCTTAAATGAAACTTATAAACTTACTTATGAATTTGCCAGTACACAGATCAAAGATACTGAAATGGATGCCGACAGCGCACGCGAAGAGGTTGCCCAGCTTAGAGCTGATATTGATCATCTCGGCAACATTAACATGAATGCCCCTGAGGAATACAGTGAAGTCAATGAACGATATGAATTCCTGAAAAAACAGATAGAAGAGCTGACTCAGAGCCGCGATAAGATTCTTGCGGCAATTGATGAAATGGACCATGTTATGGTTTTCCAATTCAAGGACATGTTCGATAAAATCAATGCTGAATTCAATGACATTTTCCGCGGACTATATGGTGGTGGCAAGGCACGTCTGATTCTTGAGGATCCGTCAGATATTCTGAACACCGGAATTGATATTGATGCACAGCCGCCAGGTAAGGCCGTGCAGAATAATATGCTGTTTTCAGGCGGCGAAAAATCATTAATCGCACTCTGTGTACTGTTTGCAATTCTGAAAGTCAAGCCAGTACCTCTGGTTATGCTGGATGAAGTAGAAGCAGCACTTGACCAGTCCAACGTTGAACGCTTTGCTCAGTACCTGCATAAGTATACGGATCGAACTCAGTTTGTCGTTGTTACTCATCGCCCAGGCACCATGGAAAACTGCGATGTGCTTTATGGTGTTACTATGCAGCATCAGGGCGTCAGCCAAATGCTTAAAGTAGAACTTACAGATGCTGTCAGCATGGCTGAACTTCCTCAGCAGGGGGCAGCCGCATGAGCTTCCTTGAAAGTCTAAAAGATCGCTTCTCAAAAAAAGATGACCAGGCTGTCTATCTGAGCGGATTTAAAAAATCCAAGAATTCATTTGGTGATGCCCTGCAGGAGATGTCATATCATTACACCGGCATCAATGATGCCTTCATGGAACAGCTAGAAATTGTTCTTCTGGAAAGTGATGTCGGCGTCGAGACCGCTGATCTTATCTGTGAGCGTTTGAAAGAGAAAGCTGCTGAGTATCCTTCGGTCACTTTTCACTGGGCTATGAATTTTCTTCTTGAAACCATGCGCAATATTTATAACGAAACCCCCGATCCCGAATTTACTATGAACCCTGATGGCTGTACCGTCATTCTTCTGGAAGGGGTCAATGGCTCTGGCAAGACAACAACTGCCGCAAAACTTGCGTCCATGTATCAGAAAGAAGGAAAATCAGTTGCATTTACC
>SABF01000427.1 GCA_009929095.1 Erysipelotrichia bacterium | reverse complement strand
ATAATATGCTGATCAGGGACTGTGATCAATCAATCAGTGTTCTTCTTTTGGAACAGAACATGAGGCATATCAATTCCTCGGTAATGTCTTACGGAACGTGCTGTTTCTGTCATGCCGTTTCGTCTTGCAACATTCTGTGAGGCATTATTTGTATCGCGAATAATTGAATAAATCTCTTTTGCATTCAAAGTATGAAAGCCATAGTCCATGCAGGCACGGGCGGCTTCAGTTGCATATCCATGGTGCCAGTATTTTTCTGCAAAGAGATATCCAACTTCTAAAATGTCTTGATTTTCCCATACCTGGTTTGTGAGCCCGCACTGACCGATCATCGTACCGGTTGTTTTCAAAATCACTGACCATAATCCATAACCGTCATTTTTATATCTGTAAATCTGTTTGTTCAGCCAGGCATGAACTTCCTCATCAGTAAATGCACCTTCATAGGCATACATAACCGCGGGATTCTGCAAGATACTGCTTAGACTGCAGAAGTCATCCTGTGTCATGTCTCTAAGAATCAGTCTTTCGGTTTCGATTTTTGTCATGCGGATAATTTTATTTAAATTACTATGATTTGTCAATGCAAAATATGCTGTTCTGATTATGGGAATAAAGTGCTTCCACGGGGAACCGAAGCCGCTGAAAGGCTGATAACTTCTGCATCTTTAGTGATTGCAGAACCACCAGCCTTTTATCATTTCTGGAATGCCTGTGAGTCCTTTATAAAAAAGGAGAAAGTATGGATTATACCAAGGAAGTATGTAACATGTGCACAGCGCCCTGCGGCGATCATCATGGCTGTGCGCCCATCCCAAAAGAGAGAAAATGGGTAAAGTCGAGAGAAATTAAGGATATCAGCGGGCTTACTCATGGTGTTGGCTGGTGTGCACTTCAGCAGGGTGCTTGCAAACTGACACTGAACATCAAAGAGGGAATCATTGAAGAAGCACTGATTGAGACTATTGGCTGTTCAGGAATGACGCATTCAGCAGCTGTGGCATCCAAAGCACGCAAGGAACAGCTGAAAGTTATTCTGAACGGACTTGGCAAGTACGCCGCAAAGGTTATTTCGAAAATGAATGGGTTTACCTATGTAGAAACCAGGTTTGAATACTATGCATCAGAACTGAAGATTCTGTCTGAACGGTCAATTCTAAGGGTGAGCGGGCAAAGGTAAGATGCTATGGCGCAGATGATGTCCGCGAAGGGATTGCAATTATATGGCATGAGGGGGTTGATGTATCAATCACAGGAAATTCAACCAATCCTACACGCTTTCAGCATCCCGCTGCCGGTACATATAAGAAAGAATGCTCGGAGAAAGGAAAGAAGTACTTC
>SABF01000426.1 GCA_009929095.1 Erysipelotrichia bacterium | reverse complement strand
GCAGCGCTCAGACCGTAACCGGGAAGGTAACTGCTATAGACGGCAGCACTGTTACCCTGCAGATAGGCTCTCTCAATGAAGGGCCGGGAAACCAGAAACCTGAAGACAATCCTGGCGGTGCGGCACCTTCTGCAAAACCTGATGGCAGCAGCGGCGAAAGACCTGCGCAGGATGACAAAGCGGCAGAATCTGATAATAGTGAAGAAGACAATCATAACTCAGAAGACAGCACCAGCAGTGCGACATCCTCAGCGAATCCGGGTGGCGGATTCGGAGAAAGACCAGATGGAGCAAATGAAAATTGCCAGGGCGGCGGGATGTTCACGGCAGGTGAAGATACTGCAGTATATGAGCTGAGCGATGCGGCAATTTCGAATGCTGAAACATCCGAAACAAAAAGCATCAGTGATATCGAGATCGGTGATGTGATTGTTCTCACTGTAGATGAGAACAGTAAAGTGACCTCTGTCATGATAATGGATATGGATGACAAGGCAGGTTTTGGCGGATCCGGTGAAATCACCCAGGGTACCTCAGCCAATACGATATCGGAAGACAGCAGTATATCCAGCCAGTCCTATGTATCCGGCAAAGATGATGAGAACGCTCTCCGTATTGACGGAGCGAAAGCAGTTCTTGATGGAATTGAAGTGAACAAGGCAGGCGGTGCTTCTTCTGATACTGAATCAGGTGATTTCTATGGAATGAATGCGGCTCTGCTTGCGACAGACGGCGCATCTGTAACTGCCAAAAATATTACAGTGACTTCAGATGCTCAGAACGGAAACGGTGTCTTCTCTTATGGAGAAGGCACTGTTGTTAATATTTCTGATTCCACCATTTCAACGATGAAAGACAATTCCGGCGGAATTCAGACAACTGGCGGCGGGACAACAAATGCAGTCAATCTGACGGTTTCCACACAAGGCAATTCTTCAGCTGCAATTCGTTCTGATCGAGGCGGCGGAACCGTAAATGTAAGTCAGGGCACCTATACTTCAAACGGATACAACTCGCCGGGAATTTACTCTACAGCAGCCATTACTGCATCCGATGCGGCAATCACTGCCACAAAATCACAGGCACTGGTTATTGAGGGAGCCAACTCAATTGATCTGACAGACTGTACGGTATCCGGTTCCATGGATTCTGCTCAGTCTGCATCTGCAGATATCGGAATTAATAATGTCATGATCTATCAATCCATGTCTGGTGATGCGGAAGTGGGCAGTGCGTCTTTTTCCATGACTGGCGGGTCTCTGACCGGGAATGCAGGAGATATGTTCTTTGTGACCAATACGCATGCAGTCATGAATCTGGATGGCGTCAAGATTCTCAATCAGGATTC
>SABF01000425.1 GCA_009929095.1 Erysipelotrichia bacterium | reverse complement strand
ACACAGTCTATTGCGGATGGCTTTGGCGTGGCAATTCGTACGGAAGACGGTTATGTAGTTTATACCAGTGAATTTGTGGTTGACTATGATACCCGGGCAGATGCATTCCGCTTTGACATGAACGAAGTGACGGAACTTGGCCAGAAGGGCATCCTGATCCTGATGACAGAGTCAGTCGGTGCGACCAGAGAAGGTCACAGTGCGCCGAATCACCGTATCACAAGACAGATTGAACCATATTTCGAAGATGCCAAGGGTCGTATTGTGGTGACCTGCTACAGACAGAATCTGTATCGTGTCATTGAGATCATTGAACTTGCGCATAAGTTCAATCGCAAGATCATGATTTATGATGATGGACTGAAGAAACTGCTTCAGGATATGGCATCGCTTGGCTACTATCGAATACCGGCAGGCCTTGAGATTCCGCCTTCCAACTTCAGCAATGATACAGACAATGATGTTGTACTTGTTGGCGGCACTGGATCCAGCATATTTAAGAAGATGCGCAAGATCGCAGCCAAGGAAGATGACATTATCCAGCTGAGAGAAAGCGACACTGTCATCATCGCTTCACCGGCAGTTCCGGGCACTGAGCGAGAAGAGAGCACGATGGAAGATGATCTCTACAAGGAGACTTCTAATATTCATGCAGTTGATTCCAAGCGGGCATTCTCCATGCATGCAAGCATTGAAGATCTGAAGATGATGATCTATCTTCTGAATCCGCAGTATTACATTCCTGTCAAAGGCGAGTATCGCATGTTAATCGGGAATGCAAATATCGCATTGAATATGGGCTATCCGGCCAATAACATCATTGTAATGGATAACGGTCAGGCGGCCACAATTGAAAATGGCACTCTGAAGCGTTCGTTTGATACGATTTCATGTGAAGATGTCATGGTCGATGGCAATGATAATCTGGACGCTGCCGGAATGGTGCTGAAGGACAGAGAGCTTTTGAGTACGGATGGTGCCATTATTGTAGGTGTCGTAGTCAACCATAACACCAAGGAAATCATTGGCGGTCCGGATGTACAGAGCCGTGGTGTGATCTATCTGAAAGATGCAGACTATATTGTCAAATCGGTTGGAGACATCATGGAAAAAACAATCAATGATGCAGTCAAGTCCGGTCGCTATGACAATATGAACTGCCGTGCTGATGCTCGGGAGAAGATTTCCCGCTATATCTTGAAGGAGACCGGCAAGCGTCCGGTGATTCTGCCGGCGATTGTGGAAATCAATACAGCAGACTGAATATAGGAACAGGGGAGCAAAGTGTCTAGAAAAAAGGGAAGATCAACGAAACGCATCAGCAAGCGGCAGCAGGAACATGAAACAGA
>SABF01000424.1 GCA_009929095.1 Erysipelotrichia bacterium | reverse complement strand
GTGCATGACCTGGTGGACTTTGTAACTCTGCAGTCAGAACGGGCTGCTGAAGGTGCTGTGCGATATCTGAATGAAACAAAGAAACCTGAAAAGACTGTCCAAACCATTGCCGGAGAAGGAATTGGCTATGTGGTGCCAGGCATCCTGCATCCGGATACCATCGTCGGAAATGTGGAATTCTTCTTTCGGGTCAGATGTCTGATGGAAAGAGCTGTTATTACTGCAAGATGCGGAGATCGAATTATTCGCACAATGAATCGGCAGAAGCTCATGCCTTCTGTTATGGAACGCCTGCTCTTAACCGGCCAGCAGCTGAACAGTCTGGATGATGATCTGATCATTGAAGTCAAAGAGGTGAAATAACATGGAAATAAAAGAACTGATCTGTGTCAACTGTCCGATGGGATGCCGGATTCATGTGACAATGGATGGCAGGACAGTCGTTAAGACAGAGGGAAACACCTGCTCGAAAGGCAAGGTATATGCGGAACAGGAATGTGTCAGACCAATGCGTATTCTGACTTCCACTGTCCGTATCATCGGAGCGGCAGAACGTGTGCTTCCAGTTATTACGAAAGATGCGATTCCTCTGGATATGATGGATACGGCAATGAAGGAAATTCGCCGTGTCAGAATCGACGCACCGGTTAAAGTGGATCAGGTAATCATTCAGGATCTTGCCGGTACCGGTGTCAGTCTTATCGCTTCAAGATCAATGAATCCAGCCAGCTGAGCAGAATAAAAAGAAGGGAAACCTTCTTTTTGCATATTCTAAAAGAAACGTTCCACGATAAAAACGGCAATGCAGCAGGAACAGGCAACATTGAACAGTCCCTGTCCTTTCCATGCGAGCACAATGCCTGCAAGCAATGAGACAATTCCGGCAATCGGATTTGTGCAGGCATCAATAATGGCTGGAAATGTCATAACGGCAAGTGTGACATAAGGAACATAGTAAAGAAAGGATCTGAGAAACTGATTTCTGATAGGCTTACGGATCACAGTCAGGGGCAGCACACGAATCAGATAGGTGACCAGAGAGGCGATCAGTATATATATCCAGATATTATGCGTCGTTATCAGAAACCTCCTTGAGCGGAAACAGAAGGGCGGCAGAGGAAGAGAGAATCACTGTTAAGAGGATTGTGCACATGCCATCACTGAGAAAATTGAAGCGGGGACTTCTGCTCAGGAAGAAGCTCAGCGCAAATGACAGAACAATGAGTACCAATACGACTTTGTCTTTTTTTGCGGCGGGAATGATCACTGCGAGAAACATTCCGTATAGGGATACGCCAAGGGAAATGACCAGTCTTGCAGGCAGAATCTCTCCCATGATAATGCCCAGTGC
>SABF01000423.1 GCA_009929095.1 Erysipelotrichia bacterium | reverse complement strand
GTATCATTCTGAAAAACACCAAGCAGCAGGATGTTCTGATTACCAAAGGGGCTCTTGAAAGCATTCTGCCGATCTGCACGCAGGCTTCAATCGATGGAAAACATGTCAGGATCAACGAAGTAAGTCTGGAAGAGATCAAAGCTCTGGCAGATCAACTGAATGACAGCGGCATGCATGCAATTGCCGTGTGTGCAAAGCGCGGACAGTTCAATGTTTCCACCTTCAGCATTCAGGAAGAAAATGAGATGGTGTTTCTTGGTCTGATTGCCTTCCTGGATCCACCCAAATCAGATGTGCCGGAGGCAATCCGTGATCTTTATGCAGCGGGAGTCGATGTCAAGGTTATCAGCGGAGATGCGCCGCTGATGGTACAGCATATCTGCAGGGAAGTAGGCCTGAAAGAACAGGCCATGCTGAATGGCGATGACATTGAAAACTTCAATGATGAAGAACTGGCAAAGGCAGTGGAAACCACCAATATCTTTGCCCGCGTTGCACCGATGCAGAAACAGCGCATCGTAAAGGCATTGAAAACGAACGGACATGTGGTTGGCTATATGGGTGACGGTGTCAACGATGCTCCGTCCTTAAGAGCTGCCGATGTCGGCATTTCTGTGGATACTGCGACGGATGTGGCAAAGGCAAGTTCCTCCATTATTCTCCTCAAGAAGAGCCTGAGTGTCATTCTGGATGGCGTATATGAGGGCAGAAGAATCTACGGAAACATCATTAAGTATATGAAGATGGCACTCTCCAGCAACTTTGGAAATGTGTTCTCGGTTCTGGTCGCATCAATCTTTCTTCCGTTTCTTCCAATGCTGCCAGTTCAGATGCTGATTCAGAATCTGGTTTATGATTTTACTCAGATTGCTCTTCCGTGGGATAACGTAGATCCGGAATTCCTCAAAGAACCTCGCAGATGGGATACTCGAAGCCTTGCTTCATTCATGAACGTGATGGGTCTTGTTTCTTCTCTGTTTGATGTAGCAACATTTGCCATCCTGTGGTTTATTATGGGCTTCAGTACACTTGAGCAGCAGTCGTATTTTCAGACCGGCTGGTTTATTGAGGGACTGATCTCACAGGTACTGATTGTTCAGTTTGTCCGTACCGCCAAAGTTCCATTTATTCAGTCGCGATGTGACTATCGTCTTGGCAGTGCTTCAGCATTCGGCGTTATCGCTGCACTGGCGATTCCATATGTATTCCGGGAGATCGCAGACTTTCATTTCATTGTTATGCCGCAGATATACTATCTGTACCTCGTGATTATTCTGGTGCTGTATGCCATAGCCATCCAGCTGACCAAGAAGTTCTATATTCAAAGACATAACATATGGCTGTAGTGAATAG
>SABF01000422.1 GCA_009929095.1 Erysipelotrichia bacterium | reverse complement strand
GCATACGGGTGTCATGATAGCTATTGAGATATTCATCCAGTCTGTTACCTTCAGCATTATTCTCAATTGAGACAATCCGTCCCTTTGAAAATTTAATATGCACAGGATGCTTAGTCTTGCCTATGTATCCAAATGATCCATCGCAGACCAGAACTCCCTCAGTAGCAGTTTCCACAATCGGGATATACACCTCAATGCTCGAACTGGAATAGGAATGATTATCCTTGAATGTGCCATTGAAGAAGCCAGGCTTTCTGCCTCGCATCGAGCAGATCAGATCAGTTCCCTTTGCAGTTGTAACGCGAATGGTCCTTGCCCGATGAATATACGAGATCAGAATCTGTGCCTTGATGCGACTGAGATCGGTATCCATAGTCAGGAAATCAAATCCCAGCATGGACTCACCGCAGGTAGTGGAAAGCGGCAGGGAAAGAAACTTCCTGCCGCCCTTCAGTGCCTTATCACAAGCCTTAGTTGTAACAATAGAATAATCAGTAGCACCAATGATCACATCGTAGCAGTCAAAGATATTTGGGTTCGAATCAAAGTAGTCACCGACATGAATGCCTTCATTTCGGACAATCATGACACTGACATTCTCTGATCGCTTTCTGGCAAAATGCTCAAGAACCCTAGCCTCATCGCGGTGAACATCACTCGTGACAATGCATAGATTCTCATCCTTCTTCAGACCAACCCAACGATCAATAATGATCTCAGCTCCGCGCTGAATCTTCCACCGCTCCATACAATCAGGCAGCCAGCATAATCATGTAAATAATCTGAACCGTCAGCATGATGGCAGCAACAACTACCTGCTGCTTGATTACGCCGAAGCGATCCTTCATTTCCAGAATCGCTACCGGGACGATGTTAAAGTTCGCTGCCATTGGTGTGCAGAGAGTTCCGCAATAGCCGCAGGTCAGAGCGATCATTCCAACAATTGTCGGATCAGCTCCATAAGCAAGCACAAACGGAGCGCCGATACCGACAGTCATGACAGTAATCGCTGCAAATGCATTGCCCATGATCATTGTGAACAGTGCCATGCCAATTGCAAATACGATGATGCCTATGACAATATTTCCCTGAGGAATAATATTGGAAACAATAGCGGCAATCACTTCGCCGACACCAGCCTTGGTAAATACTGCGCCAAGAATCGAAAGCAGTGTAGGCAGCAGTGAGAGCGGTCCGACGATGGAAAGGAAACGTTCAGAATCATCCAGGAATACTTTTGGAGTATTCTTCTTGTTCCAGATCATCAGCAGGACTACAGAAAGCAGAACACCAAAGCCGGTTCCGACCAAAGCGCTCATGCCCATTGGCTTAAGAAGACCGAAGATCAATGCGAAGAC
>SABF01000421.1 GCA_009929095.1 Erysipelotrichia bacterium | reverse complement strand
ATCCATTACTTCATGTCAGCGTTTACTTCTACGTTTCAGGCAATGGTCACAGGATCCGGCTTTGTATCGCTTGGCTTCCTGATAGGCTTCCTGGATGCAATTGTCTGCAGAATAGGAATCAGCCTGATATTCCTCAACGTATTTCATACAGGATATGAATCCTACTGGTGGGGAACGGCATTCTCGAGGATGCTTCCGGGATTATTATGCTTTGTATATTTCATGAGTGGGAAATGGAAAACCAGAAAACTGTTATCAGAATCATGAGGAGGAGAAAAACATGCCTGGAAGACTGACTAAACCTGATTCGTATTATGCAATACCGCGCCTGATTAAGAGTGATCTTCACGACAGAAGAATTGTATGGGAGGCAGAACATCCGGTGCGTTGGAGTTTCATGAAGGTGCTTAGAGAATATTCAACACTGAAAGAGTTCTATCCGGATATCAATCCTTATACAGAATGCTATAAAGTAAGAGATAACACTTGGGCTCTGTATAATGACAGCTTTGACGGTGCGGGCGATGTATGGATGTATCTGATTGACGGTCCGGAAAAGGCTATGCTGATTGATGACTCATTTGGCATTGGCGATTTGAAGGGACTGATCAGAAAACTGATTGGGGATAAAGAACTGATTGTCGTCAATACGCATGCTCATTATGATCACTGCTATGGCAATGCACAGTTTGGAAAAGTATATTGCTATGAGTATGAAGTACCGAGCATTCAGTCTAAAAACAATCCTGATATCTGGGATTATCTGTTCAATGAGACTGGGCATGATATCGAGGTATGGGGAGAAACGATCAAGCCGAATCAGCCGATCTTCACCGAATTCGACAGGAATGACATTATTGTGGATTTGAATCACAAAGAAAATTACAAGCCTTACGAAATTGTCGGCGTACCTGATGGCTATGAATTTGATCTGGGACAGGGCTATATTGTTGAAGCAGTTCTGCTGCCTCATCATACACTGGGTATGTGCGGCTACTATGATCATCAGACAAAATGCCTCTTTGCGGGTGACTTGACCGGAGGCAGAGGTGTTGATGCCGGTACTGAACATGGCGAATACGGAACTGTAGAAGCACTGCATGATGCTCTGCAGAAACTGCAGCCGCGGTTTGCTGAAATGTCAGGCGTATTTCCGGGACATGGAGCCTGGGATGTATCGCCGGTATCTCTGCAGTATCTTCTGGATACAGCCAATCGAATTATAAATGATCCGGAGCATCCTGATAAAAAGCAAGAATTCAAATCACCGGATGGCGTATTGCACAGAAGCTACAGCCGTCTGATTGAACAGTGGACAGCACTGAGATATAATCCGGATCGGGTACTTAAGAAGCAGT
>SABF01000420.1 GCA_009929095.1 Erysipelotrichia bacterium | reverse complement strand
GATTACTTTGATTTTTATCTGATGCATGCTCAGACGGCAGATATCTATGAGCACTTTCAGAAATGCCATGCTTATGAAATGGCTCAGGAATTTAAAAAAGAGGGAAGGGTAAAGCATGTTGGACTGTCCTTCCATGATAAGGCAGAGGTACTTGACCGCATTCTGAGTGAACATCCGGAGATAGAAACAGTTCAGATTCAGCTTAACTATGTTGACTATGATGATCCGGGAATTGAAGGAAGAAAAGTACTTGAAGTCGCTAGAAAACATGGCAAACCGGTCATCGTTATGGAACCGGTCAAAGGCGGCAGTCTGGTCAGACTTCCAGAAAATGCAAAGAAAATATATGAACAGTTGGGCAGTGCCTCCTGTGCGAGTTATGCAATCCGCTATGCGGCAGGATTTGACGGCATCATGATGGTTTTGTCCGGAATGAGCAATTATGAGCAGATGGAAGACAATCTTTCCTATATGAAGGATTTCAAACCGCTGAATGATGCAGAAATAAATGCAGTCGACCAGGTGCGTGCAATCTTCAGAGAAATGAATCTGATTCCCTGTACCGCATGTCATTACTGTACAGCAGACTGTCCGAAGAAGATTTCAATTCCGGAAATCTTTGCAGATCTGAACGCAAAAAAGATGTACCAGGACTGGAACAGCAATATGTATTATGAGGCTCATACCCACAATGCCGGCAAAGCATCTGACTGCATCCAGTGCGGTCAGTGTGAACAGGTCTGTCCGCAGCATCTGCAGATCCGCAGTCTGCTCAAACAGGCAGCAGATGTATTTGACAGGAAAGAAAATTGATCAAGATATCAGCGTTGAAAACAGTATGCTGGAACGAAAAGCAGTACAAAAAGCAGGCCGATCCGGGCAGTTCAGATAAGAATCACTGATTCTGTCTGATGAGCAGTACAGTCAGCAGAATGGACACGCAGCAGACGTAGATGGTTTCAGATAATCCGGTGATGGACATGGCGTTAATGACTAGCATAATGCAGAGGATTAATGCGGCTGCATACGTTCGGATGATCCTGCGATTTGGTCCGACAATCCGGGCAAACAGGATATTCATGTACAGAAATGCGGCATAGGCCAGAATAATATGTATGTTGGAAACCAGATCACCAGCAGAGCGATAGGGCATAAAAAGCGATACTGCCATGATTGATGCGAGAATCAGCAGTTCGCTTTTTCTGATTGTTCGGCGTCCCAGTGCATACAGTGCATAGAAGAGGTATCCGGCAGTGCACACTGCTGTGATATAAAACCATATTCCGAACACAGAATCACTTCTGAGACCGGTGAAATTATCGTAGTAACTGCCGGAACAGATACAGAGCAGGATATAGG
>SABF01000419.1 GCA_009929095.1 Erysipelotrichia bacterium | reverse complement strand
GACATACACCCCAGCCGGCCGCCTTGAGCATCTCATCATCATTGCTCATATCACCGAAGGCAATGACCTGATTCAGAGGAAAATGATTGTATTCACAGAAGTATTTCAGGGCTACCGCCTTTGATACACGTTTGTCTGTGAATTCCAGCATGGTTGTCTGAGTCTTGATCGACTGGTAATAAGGGGAAGGATGAGCGTTTGCCCAGGCTTCAACTTCCGGCATCTGCTCTTCTGTAACTCGGAAGAGTATCTTGGCATTTTCTTCTGCCCAAAGATCGTTTGTCTGTTTGGCGATGTACAGCGGCATTTCGTTGCGGATGGAAGAATGAATGGATCCGTCATCTCTATGAGAGATCAGCATACCGTCTTTATAATACATAAACGGGTTCAGATTCAGAGGAGCCATCATTTCCACAATCTCTTTCATCCATTTTCGTTTCAATTTGTAATAGCTGTGAAACTGTCCATTTACATTATCAAGAAGCTCTGATCCATTCATACCGATCAGAATATCAAATTGTCTTTCAAATCCCCATTGCTGATACTGCTGCATCAGCTGAATGAGCACAGATCTTCCGGAAGCGATTCCGAAATAAACACCATTTTCGTGAAGTTTCTCGATCATATTTCTGGTCTCGGGTGTCAGTTCCCGTTTTTCTGTAGTCAGTGTGCCGTCTATATCGGCAATGACCAGCCGTACCTTGTCTATCATCTGTTCAGTTCCTCCTCAGTAATCAAGATTCTAGAATGCAAGCAAAAGGTTTTGAGAATAATTCAGATATGAGAAATCCCGCATTTGCATGCGGGATTTTCAGTGGCGCAGGAACAGGGATTTGAACCCTGGCACCCTGTTACAGGTCTACAAGCTTTCCAAGCCTGCCCCTTCAACCGCTTGGGTATTCCTGCACGCGGTTTCGTTTTGACGCTCAATTATGATACCACAACTTTTTAGATACGCAAATCGAAAAATAAAGTGCAGGAACAGGGATTTGAACCTGCTGAACTGAATTTAACTGAGATTTCCGGTTTCGGAAGGAAGACCCAGCAATCGGCGGCAGGCATCTTCACAGTTTTCAGCTCGTTCCAGCAGTTCTTCGCTTTCGGTATCGCCGCCTTCAATGCGGCTGAAATAGGCATCGGCTGCGTTGCCATACAGATCAAAAGCTCCTTTGATGCTCCGCTCTGTGCCAATGCCATGATAAAGACAGTCGGCAACTCTAAGCAGCACATCAGCTGCATTCCACTGATCATTGTATTTTTCTGCAGCAATCAGAGCATCAAAATAATATCCGGATGCTTTCTCAGCGTCTTTCTGCACCAAACCAGGCACTCCGGTCCAGTAGAAATCACCAAGATGCCACAT
>SABF01000418.1 GCA_009929095.1 Erysipelotrichia bacterium | reverse complement strand
GTGTTGCAACTGATCCAGATTTATATCCAAACTTCCCAAGTCACAAAAGCCGATGAAACCTTGGAGCAATACAGGGCAGTGATCACCCCAAACATCTATAGCGAGCAACGGATCTATATATATATCCTGCAGGGCGAGCAAAGCAAGGCGATGCAGCTTACCAAGACCTATCTGGCGCAAGTCAATCATGACCAAAACAAGTATCGCCAGATTGCTTCCTACTTCAGCAGTCGGGGCTTTTACGAGCAGGAATTGGAACTGTATCAAAACGCACGAACATACTATAAAAACAACGATTTATTTGGCATCGAGATTGCCAATACGGCGATGAACTATCGTCTCTATAGACAAGCTATCACAGAATATCTGCGTTATTTGGAGCAGAATGCACAGAATAGCTATTATGTCTCAAATCAATGCCGCTTGATCTTGAAGGAAGATTCCACCATGGTGGACGTGATCGCAAGTTATTCCCAGAAATCACAGAATACTGCAATTCGAGAATTGTATGCATCCTCACTGGCAAGTATGAAACGGAATCGGGAAGCACTGGAAATCTATAAAACTCTACCGGTGGATAAGTTTCAGAGGTTTGCGGATGAACTGTTTGCAGCCTTCAACGACGAGATCGCCTATAGCTCTTATGATCAATTGCTCTTGCTTTATACAGATGTTATCCAGAAAAACATCATCATCTATCGCATGGCACAGATACGATATCGGAACAATGACTTGCCTCAGGCACGGATGCTTTTGCAACAGATCATTGATGATCCCCAAATCCAGGAACGCAACCTAAGAAACCGCTCGACGGTGAATGTCGATGCCCGTAAATTGATGGCAAACTTGGCATTGACTACAAACGATGTTGCTTCAGCAGTGCAATGGCTCAATCAGGCAAAGACCTATGCCCGAATCCAAAGTGAAAGTACGGCAATTGATATCGAGTTATCCCGCTTGCAGCTGATGCAAGAGAATTATCCTGCTGCATCGGCGATATTGAATACGATCTCTGATCCCACTTTGCTGCCGACCCGAGATTACTATGTCTTTTTGAGTGAATTGATGCAAAATCATATAGATGCCGCTGATTCATTGATGAACAGCTTTATCATTCAATATCCGGCATCTCCTTTTGTAAACGACTCGATCTATTTGATGATGCTGATGTATGATCTTCAGGAAAATGAGCGTGTGCTGTTTATGCAGGCGTTTCGGAAGCGTCAGCTTTATCAGGCGGAAGCTATCGATTTATTGCTACAGTTGTTTGCCATCAAAGCGGATGAAGAATTGCGTATCATGGCAGCCGAATGGGCAATAGCAATGTCCCAACCGGAAAAAGCACTGCATATTCTGAGCTTCCAG
>SABF01000075.1 GCA_009929095.1 Erysipelotrichia bacterium | reverse complement strand
GCATTGTCATTCGACAGTACGCACGGCAGATACAGCACTTCAGGCATGTTTCATTGTTTGTCTATGCAGAAGCAGCCGAATCAGCTGTTCTTGGAAAACCATGCGACGGCAACGGTTCCCGGTCCGACATGTGTACCAATCGTTGGACCAATATGAATCATCGGCAGAGTATCCACATGGCCTTTCCAGATATCAGAAGAATCACTGATGTATTTATTCATAAGTGTCATATCGAGACCGGAATAAGCCAGGGAAAACGGCATATCAAAGTTGAATCCACCATCCTTGCGGATCAGTTCCTTTAGAAAATTATTGCCGCTCTTGGATCCGCGTGCCTTACCAATCGCCTTGACTTCACCATCAACCACTGCAATGACCGGCTTCAGTGAAAGCAGTTCGCCAACTGCTGCAGATGCGGCCGAAATCCGTCCGCCCTTCTTCAGGTATTCCAATGTGTCTAAAAGCGCAATTACTCGAATCCGTGATTTTGAC
The DNA here is from genome assembly GCA_009929095.1 of Erysipelotrichia bacterium. GTDB lineage: Bacteria > Bacillota_I > Bacilli_A > Erysipelotrichales > Erysipelotrichaceae > Bulleidia. The sequence goes on along the minus strand of SABF01000075.1, from coordinate 6,760 downwards.
TGATTCAGCTCTGTGCAGATTTCATCAATGTTCATGCCTTTTTCAATCAATCGAGACGCATGTTCTATAAGAATCGTTTCACCAAGACACGCATTCATGGAGTCCACCACATATGCTCTGCCGCCCAATTCACGGGCAGCGAAGCAGGCACTCTGATACGTGCCGGACAGACGGGAGGACAAGGTGATCGCAAGAGGAGTATCTCCCGCCGCAATGATCTCGCTGAATGCTTCAGTCCACTGTACCGGTGTAACCTGACTGGTAATCGGAAGCGAATCACTTTCAATCAGCTTATTGTAAAAATCATCCGGAGTCAGATTGACTCCGCTCATAAAGGTCTCGCTGCCGAAGGTGACAGAAAGGGGAAGGACTCTGATGCCGAGTCTTCTTCTTGTTTCCTCTGTTATATCTGATGCTGAATCTGTAATCAGTCTGATTGCCATTATTCTGCCTTTCTGTTTCCCGCTGCGGGATATTCTTCCAACTGACGATCGATTTTCTCCAGTGCGCAATAGAACTTCTTTCGTTCTTTTTCTGTAAAGAAATCTCCAACCTGATCCAGCACCTGTTCCACAGCTCTGCTGATATTGGCAGCTGCCTCTTTTCCGCTGCCGCTCAGAAAGTAACGTGCTCGATATTTCTGCTCTGACTTCAGAAAAACGTAGCCGCCTGTTTCCAATTCATTAAGCGTTCTGGATATCGCGGCCTTATCTTCTTCACAGATCTTGGCCAGCTGATTGGAACTCAGTCCTTCCGAATGCTGATTCAGGTAATAGAGGCACAAGGTATGGTTGCCTTTTAAGCCAAACTCACTCATTTCCATAGATTTGATCCGATTGATGCTTCGATGAATATTTGTAATCATACGCACAAAACTTTCAAATCTTTCTTCCATATCTGAGCTCCTTTTTAAATGTTGATCAATCAACATTCCTGGGATATGTTACTTGTATAATGTTGATTTGTCAACATCACAGAGAGGCCAATTGCAGCACTTTAGGTATTTGCTGTCTGATTCATTGCTGTGAAACCCGAGATGAATCTATCCTGTTTTTCAACTGAATACTCCCGCAGATCACTAAATTCTTTTCAAGTACCTTTTTATCCCTGTTCTGTCACCCCGTATTATTTATGACGATCACAGAAAATCAGATTTCTGAAATATACTGGTTTGCAATACAGACAGCAAACATTGCTGCAGCCATTGCAGTTCTTCAAAATTGAACAGCATTCTTTTCACTTAGTCCGGCTGCAATGCCAATCAGGCAGGAGGAATAAATTATTTATAAAATCTACAGAATTATTTTTGCTTCAATAGTCACTTCTTCTCCTGCGGCCTGTGCAGGAACTACAGCGCCAAGTTCCCCAAAATCTTCCACAGCTGCTGTGACTGCTGCACCGACTGCAGATATAAGAGCACTTGTCGAAATGGCCAGGTCAAATTATCACTCCATCATGATTGGAGATATGGACAGCGGTGAGGGAGGTTCCACCATTGATGATGTAATTGTAATTCTTGGCGAGCCGACCAGCTCCACCGAAGATACTCCGGGTGATTCAAATATGGTTATGGATACCTGGGACGAAATAACATTTGGCGATATGGCATTTTATGCAGTTACCTTCATAGACGGCAGGGCAATTACAAAAGGCTATTCCGGATTCGGAATTATGGAAGGAGCCAATACCGTCACTCAGGATGACTTCAATGCAATCTCAGTTGAAGATACATTCACCTATGATGAAGCTATCAAGCAGTTTGGATATCCAGCTGCGGAATCCGAAGCAAGAATGATGGAATCACCACCACTATTGCAGCCTGGCAAAACGTCCGGGGAGATAAAGGAGCGAACTTCAATATTACCTTCACTCAGGGATTTGCCTCTGAAAAAGAACAGTATGGCATGAAGTAATATCATCGACCACTGATCAGTAAAATCTTTCGCACTAAAAACAGGAAACATCTGCACATTCCCGTGCTCTGCTTCCTGTTTTTTCTGATGATCCCGGCTGCTGGTTCAATAAGGTATCAGCTATCGTTTATCTTTATCAACAAACTCCAGACTGATCACTGCTGCCGCCATGAATACAAGTGACATAGATACCAGCATGGACCAGCATTTGCTCACATTTTTCGCTGTGCTGTTGTAGTCTTCAACCCGTGCTGCCTGAGCAGTAACCTTGGTAAACTCATCGACCAGATGGTTCTGTTCCAAATATTCCGTTACAATCTCAACCGGCTTAACCCCGTCAAACTCCAAACTGCGCACGGAATAAATCTGATTCCATACCGAAACCATCGGCTGGTCATTATACCTGGACTCAGCACAGATGCTGTTCATCCCCCACTTAGTGACAGTAAGATCCGATATCATCTTTGCATTGGTTCCAAGAGGAAATAAAGAACCGGAAAAGATCAGCTGAAATATCAATAGAAACGGCATAACAGTCATCGCTGCCGTAGTTGACTTAACAAAACAGGAGATAAACAGTGACAGCATATCCGCCGCAAACGTGATCAGAAACATGGAGATTGCAAAGTCTGTCATGAACCATGGCGTCATAATGCCCTGGGTTGGAAATGCATACTTGGCAAACGTACATACAATGATGGTAATGACTACCTGAAGAACGCACAGGCAGGCCTGATAGATCACATGTGACAGCACATAAGAACTGACATGCATGCCTGCCCGATGTTCTCTTTTAATCACTGCCCGCTCGCGGCATACAACCTGAATGGAGTTGAAGAACCCATTCCATAGACACACGCAGCTCAGTGCCAGAGAGCCCTGCATTGTTCCTTCCATCGTCACAAACATGCTATTGCCAGTCACAAAGGCAACTGCTCCGGCAATGATCGCAGCCATTGGCAGAAGCTTCCAGTCTTTCTGATAGATGAACATTCTGAACATCTTGCCAAGATATACCCGTATCTGAGCAAGATGACCAATGTGCTTTACTTTTCCCTCATCCATTGTAAGCCTTCCCCTCGATGCGTTTTTTGTCGTATTTCTCAATAAATTCATCAGAACGTCCTTCGCCGCCTTCCTTTTTGGGATTGATGGTCAAAAGTATCTGCTCCATGGATTTTTTCTTGAAGTATCTCAATGCCCCCGTGATTGTTCCATAGAAGGCAAGACGGCCGGTTCTGTCACTGTCTCTTGCAAGAATAATTGTGGAATCAAACAGATCTCTGACACGATCCGGTGTATGCGTTATGACTATAACAATATGACCCTGATCGGCTAATTCCCGCAGTTTCAGCATGATCTCTCTTGCGATGACACCATCCAGTCCTGAATCCGGTTCATCCAGTACCAGAAGATAAGGATTCGAAACAAGTTCCATGGCGATGGACAGTCGTTTCTTCTGTCCGCCAGACAGCATGGATACCATGTTTTCCTTGGTCGCTCCAAGACCGATGAAGTCAAGTACTTCCTCAGTTCTCTTCTTTCTTTCAGCTGCTTTAGTCCCTTTCGGCATACGCATATCAGCAGCGTCCAGCACCGTCTTGTATACTGTGTCATGTTCACGCATCATATCTGCCTGCGGAGCAAGCCCGATATCATATTTCACTTCCCTATAGTCATGATAAATGCTGCGGCTGTTCAGAAGCATTTCAGCATTTGCTTTTTCATAGCCTGTGATTGCATTGATGAATGTAGATTTGCCGGAACCGGAGCCGCCAAGAAGCAGCACCATGGAACCGGGCTTGATATTGATATGAATGTCTTTCAGAAGATATTTCCGGTGCATGTACTTCAGAACAGTTCGTGATTTCAAATTGATCGTCAGTCCCTTTTCCAGTTTTTCTACCGGCACTTCAACTGCTGCCGGTGCTGTGGAGGGCGTAACTGCAGGAGAAGACGGCTGAAAATCACTAACAATTCCCCAGACCAGTGAAGAGACACCACTCATAAGAATCCAGGCAACAATCCATATTTTCTTCTGTCCGAATACCTGGCAAAGACCTGCATAGATTCGCAGATTGAAGATGAACACAAATATCTGCGTGATGAACATGCATATGGAAAGCAGGATTCCAAGACTGCTTGATAAAACTTCAGGGATGCAGCACATCATATAGAACAGACTGTAGAAGCCGGTAGAAACCAGCAGTTTTCGCCCGTCATCCTCGCAGTGCGCACATCTGCCAAGCTGCAGATCATTAAATATGGGGATCAGTGCTGTCCAAGGTTTCAGACCGCACTTTTTAAAAATTAGCCAATAACCGGGAATCGCAAGGATTGCCAGGAATAAACTGATCCCCTGAGATGTATTGCCAAACAACAGATCCACACTCATAACAATTGCCTCCAGTCTGATTAAACTATACTATTATTCTATGCATAACAGTTGACTTTTCAGCGCCCAATCCAATCTTTTTCTGCTAAATAAAGTAACGGCATTATTTCAAAATCACACATAAATTCACTGCTTGCTAAATCAGAAAACAGACTCGTTTATTTCCGTCATAACAAATGGTGCGGCCATCCCGAAGGAGTGCTGCACCATATTTCACATCATGTCTGAGCCATAGAGAATAACTGATTTCAGAACCCGACAGTCATTCTGCATTCATGAAACTTCTGCTATTTTTCAATACTGGTGATGACGCCTGTCTCATCTGCTTCAAATTTTACAGTATCGCCAATTTCAATGAATGGCAGAATTCGATCCGTTTCACTGGCAATTGCTGTATATGCAGTGCCATTCACAACCAGGTAGTAATAGGTATAGCCGCTGACTACTGCTGTTCTAAGATCCGCAACCTTTCCGGTGATTGTTTCTGAAGAACTGCTGTAGCCGGTGATACTGTAGGCCTTCTTGTATTCATTCAGTGCTGTCTGAAGTCCCTTGGAAGAGTCCGTCGCAGTAACCTTCTGATAATCCTGAGCATCAACAAAGGAATACATCTTCACCAGACCTGCATCATCTTTAAGGCTGAGCATATAGGTTGGCTTCCCATTGACATTCACAAGAATCGGGAATGTAGCAGTATAATTCTTTTCCTGCACGATGCCCCTGGCAGTCTCCATCGCAGAGTATTCTTCCGCACCCGGTGCTGCATAATATCTGGTTTCCTTGGTACGCATATTAGACAGCACAAAGCCCAGATTCGATTCATCTGAAGCGGCAGACGTAATGCCGGTATACAGGCACACATCCTGATTGCCGTTGCAGGCTACATAATTATATCCATCTGTTGTCTTGGTTACACCCTTCTGGCCGATCATGCTGTTCCACCAGCCGCTCTGATATTTACCATTATCATTCAGCTGTGTTTCTATCAATGATGCCGGGTAGACGTAATCCACCCATTCCGGAATATCATCTTTCTGACAGCGTTTGCTCTTGCCGGTTACTGCATCTGTGATAATCACACCCTGTACATCAAGCATTTCATCTACGGCAGCCACCTTCTTGATCGGAGTAATCCAGTAAGGATTTCCCTCTTCATCAACTTCAAAATGAGAACTGTAAAGCATGGCAGTAGGATACTGCAGCTGGACATGACGGGAAATCTGATCGCCAAGGATTCCATTCTCGGTATATTTCAATCCTTTTGCCGTACGTACCAATTTAGACTCACCGGTTGTGCTGTCCACAACGATATAACCCGGAGTGCCATTGCTGCGGTTATTCATGTATTGGAAGAAGCCAGCGTAGTCAATTGGAGTAACACGAACAAGTCTGCCCTGATAGATGATCTGAGTATACTGATCGCTGACCGTAAACTGAGAAACCAGCTCCGGAAGCTGACCCATCACGCGATCACCAAGTTTTTCAGTGCTGGAGCGATCGATAGCCGCCACATTGTTCAGATCTACTTCCGGTACGTCCTGAGCAAAATCCCCATTGACTTTAGTGATAAGCGATCCATATTGGCGGCTCATAAACATGCTGCTGAAAATCAGATTGCATACCAGAACAACACAAAGGATACCGAGAGCGATCCAGAAGGGAATCGGCTTCTTCTGTGATACCGCAAATCTGCTGCCGTCTTTTTGAACAGACATCACTGCTGTTATGATGGTCAGAACAAACAGAATCAGTGCAATCGTTCCGCTGCTCTGCAGATTCAATGCCGGATGCACCATGTAATACAGCAGGAATGCTGCAGCAGCCAATACTGCTATCAGGATCATTTTCGTTTTATTCTTCATCTTATTACCCCCAGAATTTGAACTTTCATAATTTATTATACCGATGAATTATTCTCCATGCTCTATATAGAATCGTTTTTTTCTGTCACTTCAATTTATTATCAGCGATTTATGTGCCTGGCACACCATATAAATACCGTCTCAAGAGTCATCTCTTCAAACGGTATCTTTGCTGCATCAGTTCTGCTTGATTCCCTCTTTCAGAAACCGCTTGTCCTCCTCTTTTAAATCAAGGCCAAGTGTTCCGCCCGGATTCATCATGTTCTCCGGATCAAAATAATGCTTCAGAACTTGGAATGTTCCATACTCTGTGCGGCCAATTGATCCTTCCAGCCATGGGGCAAACATCTTGCCGATTCCGTGATGATGGCTGAGCGCTGCTCCGGACTTCTGAATGGCATCCAGAATCGTGGAATGATACCTCTTGAATTCTTCTGCATCACTCATCTTGGTGATGAAGATAAAGTACAGGTTGGCTCCCTGCGGATAGCAGTGAGACATATGTGTGGTGACAATCGTATTGGGAAGCTTGTGACAGACTTCGCGGACATCGCGATGAACCTGTTCCATATTGGACCACTTCACTGTAC
>SABF01000417.1 GCA_009929095.1 Erysipelotrichia bacterium | reverse complement strand
GAGATAGCCAGTTCAGTATACTGGGCTGGGTTAATGGTCCATTCAAATGGTCCATAGATCTCATTGGCCATCATGGCTTCAATTGCAGTGGCAGTTGCCTTCGCAAAGTTACCTGGGGTCGCGGTATTGTAATCATCATTTACATCATCACCGGCAGACCGAAGCAGACCTTTGAGTTCATATGACCTACCATCTTTTGTAATCCCATCAATAACCATCTTGTTTTCGAGATTAACAACCTGGTAAGTTGCTGCATTGGAATTGACTGTGGTAAGTGGGTAATTTCCACGCTGTGCAGATGCCAGATCACGCCGACCAATACGGAATTCCTTCTGAATGAGCGGAATGGCGATGTGGTCACGTCCAAAGTTTACGGCATCTTCTGCGAGGTCAACGAACTGATAGCTGATGAGAGCTTCAGTCATCTCTTCTGTTTTATCATAACTCCACTGCTGAACACCAATGCCACCGATTGGGCCACGAACAGGAAGCATGGACCGGCATATGTTCTGTTTCCGGGCTTCTGAAATAGCATCAGACCGGATTGCACGGTACCACTCGATTGGAACTTTAGGCATTTCTTTTTCCTCCTTAGATCAGGGCCAGAACCGGAACCTGTTTTACTTCTGCAGTTGCATCCATGGTTTCCTGACAACGGGCAACCGGAATGATTCCTGGTGCTTCAACAGTAAGCAGAATGTAACCTGCAACCGTTGCATCGCTGGTCGTATATGAGATACGCATCGTATCATTCGGAATTGTGTAGGGATCTACGTTTGCAAAGTAAATTGCTGATGCATCTGCTGATTTGATAACAGTTCCCTTTATGTAAGCCCCAGCGGTAATGTTTTCTGCAGTAGTATCATCAAGGACCAGATCAATAAATCCCTTGGCCGCAATGCTGGCTCCATCGATAAATCCGTCTGCATCTCCAGAAGCAAGGCTGGAAAGCACACCAACATCAATAGTTGCTGCCCCGGCTTCAGTCGTAACAAGAACTCCAGCATTAGTAACACGGATGCCCTTTGGGATCAGGACTGCGGTATCGAATTCTGTTGCTTTCTTGGTGAATGGGATCATGATGGTTATGCCAAGTTTGCTGAAGAATCCTGGGATTACTTCTCCACCACCCCATGAAAAGAGCAGATCTCCCATGATTTTGATCTGCCGGACGAGACGGTCTGCGGAAGGCTTTTCACCATCCTCTTTCCGCCATGTCCAAAGCGCTTCCATTACGACGCAGAATTCGCGCAGAATGTCGCTCATGAGATGGGTTCTCGCCAGATCGGCCAGATCGCGTAAAACCATTGGATCGGAGGTTTTTTCCGCGATGGCCGCGCAATCCGCGTAAATTCCTGCGAGTGGTGGCAGATTC
>SABF01000416.1 GCA_009929095.1 Erysipelotrichia bacterium | reverse complement strand
ATCTCCGGATGCACTGTGTCCATAATTGCTTCTAGGCTTTCTGAACGTATTCTCTCCAGACTCAGATGATGCTCCATCCTTGGACTGCCATGGCTTCTTCTCATAAGAACCGCGGCTGTCATTAGATCTGGATCCATAGGAAGACTTGCTGTATCCGCCGGTACGTCCGCGATCTCCGGATGCACTGTGTCCATAATTGCTTCTAGGCTTCCTGAATGTGTTTTCTCCAGATTCAGATGATGCTCCATCCTTGGACTGCCAGGATCTCTTCTGATAAGAACCGCGGCTGTCGCTGGACTTGGATCCGTATGACGATCTTCCATAACCGCCGGTACGTCCGCGGCTGTCAGCACTGGAACGGCTGTATCCACCGGATCTTCGTTCTGTTTTAGGCTTAGCAATGTCAAACTCAATCATTGCGGAATCCTTATCTGCAGATGCGACGGTAATCATTACTTTCTGACCGATTGCGTATGTCTTATTCGTACGGGCACCGACCATCATATAGCGCTGCTGATCAAATACATAGTAATCATCTTCCAGAGATGCAACTCGTACAAGGCCTTCCACAGTATCTTCAAGCTGCACATAGAAACCAAAGCTTGTTACTGAACTGATGATGCCCTCTGCTCTCATGCCTATTCGATCCTGCATGTATTCGGCCTTCTTCATATCCTGTACCTGCCATTCTGCATCCTGGCTTTGCCGTTCACGGATCGAGGCCTGTTCAGAAGCATCCTTTACGAATGTTTCATCTTTCTTAATCTCATTGACATCTTCACACTTTTCAAACACATATTTTCTCAGCATGCGATGAACACAAAGATCCGGGAATGGGAGCCTAAGGAGGCGGAAAAGTGCGACAAGATCTTCCGTGAAAGATACGGCAAGGGTCTCAACGATATCTATCCATGGCCCGACCACTATCAGGCCATGCACGTGGAACTGTTCTGCAAGCCTTATGAAGCCATCCACGCCGAATGCCTTGGAGGCGAGATTGAGAAGCTGAGCAACAAACGCGTCGTCATCGGCTGCTTCCCTTGGAAGTTGGTTGGCGGCGAGAGCTGCATCAGTCGTATCGTTGCCTTCGACGGCTTTAAAGACATCTGATTTTAATAGTCTGGCCGGCAGCGGAATCGTTTTTCAGCGCCCCATTTGAGGGCAAGCAGTAGACACAGGTTTTTCAAAACAGCTCTGTTCTAAAAAACGTTCCGGAAACAGGAAATAACCGCGGTAGGAGTGTGAGTATTTTGCTGGTGATCAAAAACGCGAATATTCTGGACAGGGAAGGGATCGAGGATATCCTTATCGGCGACGACGGTAAATATAAGGAGATCCGGCCGGGTATCGACGCCTCCGCCATCGAGGGCGCTAAGGT
>SABF01000415.1 GCA_009929095.1 Erysipelotrichia bacterium | reverse complement strand
GAAGAAAATAATGTCATAACCTGTGACCATTGTTCCAGTCGGATAGTAGCGCTTCAGATCCTCAGTATTATCAGGCCAGCCAAGAGTTGCAAATGGCCACAGTGCACTGGAGAACCAGGTATCCAGAACATCCTCATCCTGAATCCAGTTCTCAGGATCTGCCGGTTCTGTCTCTGAGACGTATGTCTCACCCGTCTCTTTATTATACCAGGCAGGAATTCGATGCCCCCACCAGAGCTGACGCGAAATACACCAGTCTTCAATATTTTCCAGCCACTGGCTGAACGTCTTCTCAAATCGCTCCGGATAAAAGTTAATTTTCTGATCGGGATTGTCCTGGTTCTGCAGAACATCATCCGCAAGAGGTTTCATCTTTACAAACCACTGCTGAGAAAGATATGGTTCGACAACACAGTGAGTGCGTTCAGAATGACCCACATCATGTATAATCTCTTCAATCTTAATCAGATTGCCTTCTGCTTTAATCTTCTCAGTTACAAGATCACGGCATTTATATCGGTCCATGCCTTCATATTCTTTTGCCAGACTGTTCATTGTTCCATCTGGATTCATGCAGATAGGCTTATTAAGATGATGACGTTCAGCAATGCCAAAATCGTTTGGATCATGTGCCGGTGTACATTTCATTGCTCCGGTGCCAAATTCAATATCAATATATTCATCAGCAATAATCGGCAGTGTTTCTCCATTGGCCGGATTGATGCAATGCATTCCAACCATTTTGCTGTATCGTTCATCCTTTGGATTAACACAGACACACACATCGCCGAACATGGTCTCCGGTCTTGTTGTAGCAACGGTAAACTGTTCCCCTGTCTCTTTTACATGATAAGAGAAATAATACATTTTTCCAGGATCGGTCTGATGATAAACTTCAATATTAGACAGCGCAGTACGTGCTTCCGGATCCCAGTTTATAATACGCCATCCACGATAGATCAATCCTTCGTTATAAAGTGTGACAAAAACGTGTCTGACAGCTTTATTAAAGCCTTCATCCATTGTGAAGCGTTCTCTGCTGTAATCCAGAGAATTTCCCAGTTTCGACCATTGTTTACGGATGGTTGCTGCATATTCTGCTTTCCATTCCCAGGCACGGTCCAGAAACTTCTCACGTCCGATATCGTAGCGGGAGATACCTTCTTTCTTTAGGCGTTCGTCAACTTTTGCCTGAGTGGCAATTCCAGCATGATCCATCCCCGGTAGATACAGCATGTCAAATCCCTGCATGCGTTTATAACGTGAAATAATATCCTGCAGTGTATTGTCCCAAGCATGTCCGATGTGAAGAATTCCAGTCACATTTGGCGGCGGAATAACAATTGTAAAAGGATCCTCGGATTTATCACCGGCAGTGAAG
>SABF01000074.1 GCA_009929095.1 Erysipelotrichia bacterium | reverse complement strand
ATGGCACATAATTACTCATGTTGTCCTTCGCAAATTCTTGTACCCAAGAAACTGCTGAGTGTGTCATAAAGCTTCTGTGGTTCGATAGGCTTTGCCAGATGTGCATTCATGCCTGCCTGCAGCGACATTTTCACATCGTCTTCAAAAGCATTGGCAGTCATCGCAATAATAGGAATCTCTTTAGCATCTTTTCGACTTAAGGCACGGATTTCTCTGACTGCTTCCAATCCATCCATCACCGGCATGCGAATATCCATCAGGATGGCATCAAAGTAATTTTCTTCGGAATTTCGAAACAGTTCCACTGCCATCCTGCCATCTACAGCTACTTCAACTGCACATTTCTTATTCTGAAGCAGTTTTCTTGCAATGGTTGCATTAAGAGGATGATCCTCTGCCAGCAGAATTCTCTTTCCCGCAAGAACCGCCGACCGCTGACCATTTGATTGTTTCAGCTGAACTTTATCCGGGTAAACGCGTTCAAAATCAAGCCAGACCACGACTTCTGTTCCAACATTTTTCTCGCTGAAGACTTCAATCTTTCCATTCATCATTTCAACGATTTTTTTTACAATCGACATGCCTAATCCAGTCCCCTGGTTCTTTCCGTCAATCAGAGAACACTCCTGTTCAAAAGGCTCAAATATTTTAGGTAAAAACTCTTTACTCATGCCAATTCCATTATCTTTGATAGAGATCCGATCGTGCGCAATTCCATTTTCCCGCTTATAGCATTCAATTACCATATCCACTTTTCCGCCTCGCGGTGTGAACTTGATGGCATTGGTAACAATATTCACAAATATCTGGCGCAGTCTGAGAGGTGGCGTTTTGATGTAATCCAATTCCGCATGTTCTGCGACGACATTCAGCACAACACCTTTTTCTTTTGCCAGCGGCCCCACATAAGTCAGGATATCCCTGATAAAATCAGAAGCATTAACTGTCTTGTATTCCAAGATGAGTCGATTGCTGTCTATTTTACTCATATCCAGGGTGTCATTGATCAGTCCCAGCAGATACTTGCCGGAATCCTGCATTCCCCGCAGATTGTCATAAGCCTCAGCCGGAAGACCTGACATATCTAATGTCAAATTCAAGAGTCCCAGAATCCCGTTCATCGGCGTACGCATATCGTGGCTCATGTTGGACAGGAATTCCGATTTAGCCGCCAATGCTTTTTCCAGTTTCATCTTGGATTGTTCCTGTGCCTCATAGATATCGTTCACATCAATGCTGGACATTAAATAACTCTTGCGAGGAGAGGCGATATATGTGAACTGGATTTGCTTGCGGCGGATTGATCCGTCTTTATCATGTATGCTGAAACTGAATTTATAAGTGCTGCCATCTTTGATTTTCTTCCAGACATTTTCTGGTTTGCATTCGGAAACAACGCGTTCTGCATCTTCCGAGCATACTCTTTTGCGGATCCATGCTTCATTCTGTGCTGTAAACGATTTTTGCTCGTCAAACACGGTCTGCCCGTCAGTCACACCATAATCTCTTGCCGAATCATCTGTTCCATTGATTAGCACAAAAAAATCATAATCAGTTTTTGTGACTGTGTTCATAATAATCTGCATTACTTTCTCAGTCGTAATATCCACGCAGTAGATATGTGCAATCACATCTTTAGTATCAGGATTTTGAATCAGATGTGCATCATAGCGAACCCAGTAAAGTGTATTGTTATCAAAGATTCTGGTAGCTTCTATAGGTACAGCTGATTCACCGCTGCTGAATTTGTTCAGCAGAGCTGCTCGGTTATAGGCAGAGCGGAATAATTCCTGCGATGACCCTGCTGAAATTTTTCTTGACGTTTCCTCAAAATAGTTATCTGCAGATCCCTTTAAAAAGCCTCGAACTGAGTTAAAAGGACTGCTGACTTCCACAATACTGTTTTTTGTCAGATTGATAATCAGCGAGGATACCGCATCGTTCTGAATTGCCTTATGATGAGAAATTTCATCAAAAAACTCTTTTTCTGCTTTTTTCTCTCTCGTCACATCCCGACCGGCGCCGTATGCTTTTACAGGTTTCCCAGAATCATCAAAAGCAGTTGTGTAGATCACCCGCTCACACCACCAGCCAGTCAGATCAGCAGTTCTATACCAGATATCCTCGGTTATCTCCTTCTCGCCTTTTTTCAGTCTTTCGTACATTGACAAAAACCGTTCTATGCAGTCTTCTCTTACATAACCATTTTTGATTGTTGCTTCAATGTAGTTATCAATGTAATAAGAGTTCTGCTTGATACTGGAAGAATTGATAACAACAGACAGTGTATTTTTCTGGATATCATACTCCCATATATTGATTCCAGAACTTTTTACTGCTACCGAATAGCGAAGCTGATTTTTCTGCAGCTCCTGTTCCGCTTCTTTAATTCCATTTACATCGGTAAAGACAGCCTGATAGTATTTCTCTCCATTCGCTCCAGCTGTATATGCAGCGCGCAGATGAACCCACTTTGGCTTATCATCTTTAGTCAGAATCCGATAGGTAATATCGATATTCTGATTGGTCTCTGTTGCCTGTTTAATGCATGCACTTAAGATCGGCAAATCAGGTTCGTAAGTCATGGACATTACATTCTCACTGGAAATCTGTGCTCTGTCATCCTTGGAATATCCGATAATTGTGCATAAGCCATCACTGAAATACTTTGTGATTATTTCTGATCCCTTGACTTCAAATTGTGCAATACCGCCGGGAACAGCATTCACAAGAGATTGGTAATTTTCCAGTGCTTCCTGTGCCTGCACTCTCAGATGTTCTACCCGGTGTCCTGCTTCCTTCAGTTTTTCCTGGGTATCCCGTTCCTTCGTAACGTCGGTATAGCTGGCATAGCAAATCTTTTCACCGTTGGCCTGGATGTGAACAGCTGCATTCAGATTAATCCAAATATAACTGTTCTTTTGATCATTGAAGCATCGATAAGTATGATTTACTTTATCATCTCTTTGAATTGCCGCAGATATCACTTGCTTGAGTTCATCAAAATCATCCGGATGGATATTTAGAATCCCTGTATGAACAAGAATAGAATTCTGATGCTGCGCGGAATATCCAAAGATATCAAAGAACGCCTGATTGTAAATTAAAGGATGAAAGCCAGTTATGTCTGACCTGTATACACAAATTCCGCACGGAATATCCTCGATTGCAGATTTCAGATTCTCGATCCAATCCTGATTCTGGATTTCGGCTCTCCTGATTTCTGTTACATCTGATATATATTCCACATGTGCCTGCAGACCATTCCAATTGGTCAGCTTTCCGCGCAGAGAATAGATGCGGTTATTGAGAGGATAAGTAAAATCCCGTTCTAGAAATCTGTCACACTTCATCTGGGCCATCCGGCAGAACGAACATGGCGAAGAATAGCCAAACAGAAATTCGTAGCATTTATGATGTGAATATTCTTCTTTTCCAGCTATATCAAGTCCAGATCTATTTACATACAGCAAATCATAATTATTCGTATCGCAGGCATAAATAATTTCTTTGCTTTCATCGATTAAGCTATAGTGCATTTTTGACATGCGAGATGACTGCTGAAAAACAACATGAAGGATGGGATAGCCGTCCTGCTCTCCGATAATCACACCGCTGATCTGCACCCATACCAGCGTTCCATTTTTATGATAGTGACGGTAAGTTTCATCAATAGGAAGATTTCTTCTAAGCATTTCTGCCGTAGCTCTCCAGAAACGGTTTTTATCTTCGCTGTAGATCAGCCGGGTCGCATCATTGCCTGCTGCACGTTCATATTCCTGTCTTGTATATCCGGACAGTTTTGGAACACTATCGGAAAAGTACTGAAGTTCAAGTCGATTGCCGATAATCTTGTAAGTAGCAGCCCCACCTGAGTTCGTGCTTGAAATACTCTCCAATTCCTCACGATAGACTGCAGAACTCTGCACGTGTTTTTCAATATCGGATGAAATTGAATGATGAATTGCATTTTCTACCCGCGCCATGATTATTTCGCTGTCTGTCGGAATCACTATAAAGTCCCACGCACCATTTTGAAGTGTCTCCAGCTGGTACTTTTGACTGCAGGAAAATGCAATCACAGGAATACTGACATAGGCGTTTTCCTTCAGCCACCTGAGCATGGCAGTTCCACCCAGATCAGACATGTCAATATCCAGCAGAACAGCAGAAATATCAGACGCACGCTGTACAATGATTCTTTGCGCAGCTATTCCGTCAGAAGCACCCATAATTTCATAATTTCTTTGAAATAATCCAGATAATAATTGTCTGCTTGCTTCGACATCATCAACAATCAGTATGAGTTTTTTCTTCATAGGTGTTCTCCCGGAACTTTCCATTATCTGGCGGAATTGCTGTCATCACTGCTTTTGAATATCGTTCATCCTGTGTATCCATCGTGACTAAATCACAATCTGTCCTGGAAATGGCATACCGCTTCACAGGCGCGATGCAGGTTCAGCTTTTCTTCTATTCTGCAGACATTGGCGAGCCCTTCCTTATCCGATAAAAAGCAGAATGGCATAAGCAACGTTAATACTTATACAGATAACTTAATCGGCTAAAATTTGTGGTTATTATATCATTATATACGACAGATTTAACTGTAAAATCCCTCTATGCACATTCTATGCTTCCAAATCCAATTTTTGATGAACTGTTTTTCCTTAGTGATCAAAAAGAAGAATCTGTTCTTCAGACGTCTTATGACACACATGCCGGATGTTTCATCACAGATACTTCTTCTTGGCTGTCTTCAGAGAAGCCAATCGAAGGTATATGGAACAATGTCTCCGGGCAGAATAAGACAGCGTCAAACTATGTGATGCACCATCTATTGATCTGATCAAACTTGAAATAACATATTCTGATTGTGATAGGCTCGTACAGTCTGTACGCAATGGTTCATCGATTCTATATGTGCCTTTATGTTCATTTTACCGGCAGCACTCGATAATTCTCCTTTGCCGTCAGAGCATTGCACGAAATTTTCTTTCGATGAAAGAACAAGCAGAAGATTTTCTCTGTAATTCGCATCTTCGTGAACAGAATATGGTCACACAAAAAGTATCACCATATGATGGATGCATATTGCCCTGTATATCGATTCAGCCAATCTATTTCATAAAGTTCTTGCGCTGCATAATAGTGCCTGTCGACTGTCGAAGAACGATTGGTCTTATATACTCATTGCGGAATAGAAGCAGACGATCATCCTTTGCAGCTCATTCATTGAAAACAAAAGACAAGGATCAGAACTGATCCTCTTTTACAGTATGGTCCAAGGCGCTATTGCTGATCTCACCGCAAGATAATTCGGAAAAGAAAAATCATTCGTATCATGCAATTCGTGGAAGGCAATGGATTCATCAGCCGGTCTGTCTCTACCAGCTCAGAAATCTGAATATCTTTTTATGGCTGATAGTAGTCACCAGACCGGATTTGTTTTATTCTATCAATCAAGGAATGGGCGAAGCATTTGGAATTCGAATTGATTCCTGTGTTTCAGTTATTTCAGGACCTGGCGTTCTGCTGTTTTTGATTGCTTGCGGCATTGAATTGCAGCTTATTTGCTGTTCTGGATCTACACCATATAAAATGCTGATACTGAAACGATAAGTATCAGCATCAGCATTCCTGTTCAATTCCAGATAATTCTGAAACAGCATCATAGCTGCATAATTGTATTTGCTGATAGTCTGCTGGACGTCGCTGAATCATGCCATCCAAGCATCCCTCTCCCTGCCCATGCAGATGATTTCCAAGCCGGCCGCATATGCCAGCATCCAGTGCACTCGCCCGCTATGGCCTTATTCCTGATTGACGCTTGTACTGATATCCCGCAAACCGCCGGATTCTTCATAACTCATCAGTTCAATTTTATCCTGCTCGCCTGTGGTGATCACCGCAAACGTACGGGTGGCATCTGGATAGTCCGTGTTGTGATCTACCCACGTTCCGCTGTTGACATAGCAGGCGCCATTGCCCGCATCCTTCAGTGCAGGAACATGAGTATGACCAAATACTGCAACGTCAATATTTTCTTCCGGATTTTCAAGATATTGCGTCTTGGCCTGCTGGAAGTAGTAATCCCAATCTATCGTTCCCGCCACCGCTTCGAGGAAGCCGTTCGGCACTTTGACACCGTTGATTTTTTGCCGTTCTGTCCATGTGCGCTGGACATTTCTGAACAGCACCGGCGCAGATATCGTACCGTCCTCCTGCTGACAGGGGTAGAAATCAAGATAGGTGTAGCTGTTATCAAAACCCGCGATATGCATATCAAATATCTTTTCATCCAAAGCCTCATTTGGTGTCATTCGCTCCGAAATATTCTTCAGAAGCGAATAGTAGATATATGCACCATACTGGTCGGTATCACTCGCATCCGGGATATCTGTGACAGTGGGCAGCTGCTTTTCTACAGTCGGACGGCCCCCCAGCACCCATGTTGCTGCGTAGCGGGCATAGAAATATCCTGCCGGCAGAATCGTCTGATCATTGCCGCACAGTTCGGCATTGGTAACAGTGTCCGGTGCGGAGAACACATCGTAACGATGGCCGTGCTCAATGGCTATTTCCTGTCGGTCGCCGGTGCAGTAATAGCCAAGTCCTTCAGCATCACGCGCCTGTTTCAATTTTGGAATGGCCTCCTGCAAAACTGCCGCCTCCAGCGTCATGTCGTGATTTCCCGGGACATAGACAAGGCTGATGCCGCTTTCTGCCACTCTGTTCATTTCATCTATTACAGTTTGATTGTTGGCGATGACCTTTTTATAAAACTGGGTTTCGTCCGTGTAGGATGGGTAATATACGGGCAGGAACCACGCGTCCAGAAAGTCTCCTGCAATGACCAGCTCGCGCACATCTGATGTGCTTTGAAGCCGCCGCAAAAACTGGACGAGCAGCGGACGATTCGCTACAGTTTCGGAGTATTCGTCATCTATGCCAAGATGGAGATCACTGATGACAATGATTTTGTTTCGCTCGTCGCCTGTCTCCCACAATGGCATCACTTCATCTTGCACCTCAGTCTTCGATGCAGGCTGTGTGACAGTTTGAATCCCGCATCCGACACAGGACAGAATTGCGGAAGCGGTCAATACAATAGCTGCTAATTCTTTTTGCTTTCCCATATAATATCGCTTCTTTCTTTTTATGCTTTTCTGATTAGAGAATAGCGCCGAAGAGAAAGAAGCAAATATTTTCTACTTAAAAGGCGTGATTTTATACTTAATGTTTCTGCTTCATAATAATAACCTGACTGGTACGATCATCTATGTGTTACACCATCAAAC
>SABF01000073.1 GCA_009929095.1 Erysipelotrichia bacterium | reverse complement strand
CTATACTCTTGAAATACTTGGTTTTTTTATATCGTGTATCAGTTATTTGCACATCTTCAGTTCTGTCTTTAATGTCCACGTAAACAACATACGCTGACGATTCTGCATCAAAGACAATACTCGCTTTCATTTTAACGCCATTATCTGCTAGTAATTTCAACTCGTTTATGTTCATTTTCGTAATTCCTTGATTTGTTACGTGTATTATATCAATAATTACTTGTAACTTCAAGCATTTTTTCAGCCTTGGCTGTCTTGCGATGATCCTGAGGAAAGAAGATCATGCCAACCGCGAATTCATGCGGAAGATGCAGATCAGAACATACACCCCGAAAAAACTCATGCGGGATCTGTGTCAGAATTCCAACACCGTCACCAGTCCGTCCATCGGCATCACGTCCCGCTCTATGATCCAGGTTCTCAACAATATGCAGTGCATCTGAAACAGTCTGATGATTTTTCAATCCGCTGATGTTTACTATTGCACCTACACCACAGGAATCATGTTCTTCTCGCTCACTGGTAAGCAGTTTCATAAAATGTCTCCTTCCTGGAATTGGAAACATTATATACGTACAGACAAAGCGTTTACAATAAAATGTAAATATTTACATAAAGTTTTATAATGACGTGCTTGCATGTATGGTGAATGACGTTCCTGCATGCCCTGTTTTCCATGCATGCACGTCTTTTATTTTTGCGTTACTTTCTGCGTATCGGATGCCGGATTACTGTTCTCCATTTCTCTGACGGAGTTTTCCGAGCATCTGAGAGATAAATCTCATGATGCTGCCGTCGATCTGAGAAATCATTTTCGAATCCCTGTTCTTCAGCATACCGATCCATAATCCTGACCGATTCCGGTTCATCATCAAAAGGTCCGACATGCATGATCTGAACGCAGAGTCCTTCTGAAATACTGAGAAACTCTGCTTTGGAACAATCCAGTTTCTTTTTTTGAGTTACCTGTTTTACTGACCACCTGAATTCTTCTTCTGTCACAAAGTCAGGCAGTCTGATCACAGAGATCCAATGAAACAGGTTCTTCTTGGTACAGTCAAATCCAGCAATTCCTTCCTGCTGCCAGAAACCTTCAAGCGGCGGTACAACATAGTCAAAATATCCGGCTATCTGATGATCGCCTTTCTTGCTCATCTTGATTGTATATGCAATGGCATACAGTACACCTATTGCCTGCTGATAAGCACCGCCCGCTTCATTTGGATTTCCAATTCCTCTCACCGCAATGTAATTTGCCTGTGGTACTGTAATCACTTCCGGCTGACATTTCGGCAGATAAAACTCTTTATACTCTTTTTTAAAATCAAAAGTCATAATAGGAGCCCTCCTGTTTATTCTCTGACAATGCGCTTGAGCACATTGATATCAACAATCAGATTAACATTCTGTATTGTACCTTTATAAAAAACCGCCCAATTATTGAATACGCATGGGAGCTGTTTTGCCTGCTTCAATTTTTTTACTTCGATGAAATGAACTGGGATTTTCTGTTCTGTGCAGTAGTTCTGCACTGTATCAATCGCCTGAATAACATAAGGACATTGATGATCATAATAAATTGTCAGCTGCTGATCACTGATTGTTCCGGCTTTCGCTGATGGAGCAAACCGAGGAACTGTGCCATCCAGAGAATATGCCAGAAGCTGATATCCGCCTTCGGCAGTATCCACTTTCCGGAATCCATGCTTGATTGCAAATGACTGATCTGTCAGCCAGCCCTTCTGCTTGTCTGCTCCAAGCATGCAGATCCCCGACTTGCCACTGGCTTTGGCATCCTCAATGCAGTAATCAAGGAGCTGTCTTCCATAGCCTTTTCCGCGGTATTCACCGCTTGTCCAAAGACAGTAAAGATATAGATACTGATCACCAATAACTGGCACCCAGGCTGTTTCCAGAGGTGCATATTCAATGAATACTGTGCCTTTAGCATTCAGTTTGCGAAAGACATGTCCTTCTGCCAGACGATCAGAAAGCCATGCACGCTTGGCTTCTACACCAGGATGAAGCTTTCTTGAACGAATAATGCAGGAAAGGTGTTCCTGAGCTATGTTTTCTTTCGTAAGATTTATAAATTCCGATTCCATTAAACTCTTTCTTTTGATATCTGTTCCGTACATCATCTGCTGCAGTGCTTCAATGTCCTTCTGAATCAGCGGTCTCATTGAGTCACTGTATTTTAATAAATTCATGTGCTTCAGTTTTTGACTGATCTTTTGATTCAGTTCCGGCTTTTCTGCAGCCAGACATTTCATTGCAGCAAGCATCTGACGGACTGCAGTCTGCTTTGGGTCATTCAGTGCAGAAAGAATACGATCCAAATTTTGATCAATTTTCTTTTCATCGTCCCATTTTGCCTGAGCACAGATCAAGCGAAATCCTCTGGTTCTTACCAGTGATTTTGGGTTGTCCAGAAGCCGCAGAAACTCATCAAAACAGTCATATAGCACTTCTGATTCAGTCGACTGTTCTTCCAGTTGCAAAAGCAGCCGGTAAGCTTCATGATCATCTTTTCCCAGCAGAACCATCATTATTTCTTCAATATTCATAACATCTCAAGGTCAGTCAGACGCTTTCTCCATAATCGCATTGGCAAGTTTTTTTCGCTGTTCTTCTCCATCGGATTCCGGGAGTGTCATTTCATCAGTTTTAAGAATCGGCGAAATATACTGCCAGGCATATGCCAGTGCAGTTCTTGGATACAGTCCGGATAGTCTGGCAGCCAGATAGGCTGCTGCATGACTTTCTTCAGCTCCGCTTGGATCCAGTACTGTCTCGATCGTTCCAGAAGTGCTCATTCCCTGCCGACCTTCTGTATAAAGTGCATTTCCATTGCTCATAAGAACGACAGCCGGAGCTTTGGTCTTTGCGGTCAGTTTCTGTACAGCATCGAGAATGTCTTCCGCGTCCTGCCCATTATTCAGGATGCCAACTTCCTCTTCGCTCATATGCAGTATCGGTCTCAATGAACATATTTCATCTGTTATTTTGTCAAGTCCGCCAGCTTGCAGCAATATTTTCCCTTTATAAGGCTTCAGTGCTTCAATTAGTTCATCGCGATCATTTCCAGCCAACATTGTGCCGCCGACGAGTACACTGCCAATTTCATCCGGATTGACCACTCTAAGATATTCTTCCCTAAAGGTAAGTTCTGCACCCGGCACACTCATCATTCCGCGGTTGCCCTGCGGATCAATCATTGTATAGGTACAGCCACTGATTTCTGCACATTGAATATTCAGGGAAATACTTCTTTTCTCCGCCTGCTGCCGCACTTCATCTCCATATATTCCGGTCCCGATCGGAGCGATCAGTTCATAGGGAAGATGAAGCATTTCAAATACACATGCCGCACACCAACCAAAAGAGCCAATCCGCAAGACACTGCGTATTGGTTTTATTTCTTCATCTGATTTTGGCAGTGCTGCAACATGCACTGCAAGATCAACAGCACATGGCGCAATAATCAGTGCCTTTTTCATTTCTCATTTCCTTTGCGGCAGCAGCCATCTTCATGACATGCCAGGCCGACTGCCTTGGCAACAGATGGTACAACTCGGCTGTCAAATGGAGAGACGATAATATGCTCCGGATTCAAATCGCACTCTTCAATCAATGAAGCAATCGCGATGGAAGCCGCCATTTTCATATGCTCGGTAATTTTAGTTGCTCTGGCATCCAGAGCACCGCGGAAGAGCCCCGGGAATGCAAGCAGATTATTCACCTGGTTAGGATAGTCGCTTCGGCCAGTGCCAATGATATATGCACCAGCTGCTTTGGCATCTTCATAAGTAATCTCCGGTTCCGGATTGGCCATGGAGAATACAATATTGCCTGAATTCATGGACTGTACCATTTCTCTTGTAACAAGACGCGGCGCACTGACACCGATAAAGATATCTGCACCCTTTAATCCTTCTGCCAGATCTGCATAATGCTGGTGATCAGGATTAACATACTTCAGCAATTCCATCTTAAGACTGTCATAATCTTCACTATGATCCGGATCTACACAGCCATTGATGTCAAAAGCATAAATTCGTTTGAACCCATATCCTGAAAGCATGCGAATAATTGAGCTTCCGGCAGCACCGCAGCCGCTGACGACTACTTTCATGTCTTCCGGTTTTTCCTTCTTCAGTTTCATACAGTTGATCAATGCTGCCAGAACGACAATTGCAGTGCCGTGCTGGTCGTCATGGAATACCGGAATTGGGCATTCCTCAATCAGCCGACGTTCAATCGTGACACACCTTGGCGCACTGATATCTTCCAGATTGATAGCTCCAAAGCCTGGTGCAATTGCCTTGCAGATGGAAATAATTTCTTCAGGATCCTTCGTATTCAGGCAAATTGGCCAGGCATCAATACCGGCAAAGCGCTTCATCAGAAGTGCCTTTCCCTCCATGACCGGGAGGCCGGCTGCTGCACCGATATCGCCAAGACCAAGCACTGCAGTACCATCGGTTACTACAGCTACTGTATTAGCTCGATCCGTATATATATAGGATTTTTCTTCATCCTTTTGAATCTCAAGACAGGGCTGAGCAACACCCGGAGTATAGGCAAGACTGAGATCTGCCGCTGTTTCACAGGGAACCTTAGATTCCAAAGTCAGTTTTCCGCGATGTTCTTCGTGCAGTTTCAGTGATTCTTCATAAACACTCATTTCTTGATCTCCTTTATGTATTCTTCCGCTGTACAGCATTCAATTCCTTCATCACTCAACCTTTTTGCAAAGCATCCTTTCCCATCAATTGCATGATGAGAGAACGTGCCGTCATATACACCATTGCATCCGCAGGATGGACTGTACGATTTCAGAATTGCCATAGTACAGCAGTTTTTCCTGCAGATGTCCAATGCAAGCTCTGCTCCTTTTTGAAACTGTGCAGTTACGTCTTCCCCGGCAGTATTGATCACCCTTCCATTCAGAAGTTCACTGGAAGCTCGTGGTGTTGACAGTCCGCCTAACTGCTCAGGACATACCGCAATTGCCTTGCCCTGTTCCATCAGTTCTCTAATTTCCCTGACTTCGTTATTGCCGCCCGAATACTTGCAGTTGACTCCTGCAAGACATGCACTAATCAGAATCATAAATATCATTTCCTTTAGTATCAATTCCGACAAAACACGGGAAATCCTTTATAGTCAGTCGAGTTACCGCTTCGCTCAGAAGATTCTCGAATGCTACCATTTCCCGTTTGATTATGCAGTGAGATAGCAACGCTCCAGCTCCGCCGCAAGCCACAAAATAGACCCCGTGATTCTTGATGATTGCTTTTTTCACTTCATCGCTGCGTCTTCCCTTGCCAATCATGCAGGTAAGTCCATGCTCCATCATTTTAGGAGTATAGAAATCCATTCGGGAAGAGGTTGTCGGTCCTGCTGATCCAATGATCTGATCAGGGGCTGCCGGAGTAGGTCCTACGTAATAAATACAGGCATTTCGCAGATCAAAAGGAAGCGTTTCATTGTTTTTAATCATCTCAAAGATCAGCTTGTGCGCAGCATCTCTTGCCGTATAAATTTCTCCTGACAGCAGTACATAATCTCCAGCATGAACAGAATCACGCTGTTCTTCATTCAGCGGAAAAGTAAGTTTGATCATAGGATTACCTCCGCATGCCGGCAGGCATGACAGCAGATATTCACTGCACATGGCAATCCTGCAATATGGGTCGGTGACTGCTCAATCTGGATCTTCAGTACTGTTGTTTTCCCATGCAGTCCCATCGGACCGATTTTCAATAAATTTGCCTGTTCACAGAGTTCTCGTTCCATAGAGGCATATTCCGAGTTTTCATTGTTCTGTGATAGAGGGCGCAAAAGAGAATGCTTGCTCATGACAGCACAACTGTCAAAAGTGCCGCCAATGCCGACACCTACGATCATCGGCGGACAGGCATTTGGTCCAGCCATCTTGATTGTCTCCAGCACAAACTGCTTTACACCATCCATTCCCTCTGCCGGTTTAAGCATTTTGACACGGCTCATATTCTCTGAGCCAAAGCCTTTGGCCATCAGTTCAATTTTCACCTGATCACCCGGAACAATTGAGGTATAAATGACGGCTGGAGTATTATCTTTTGTATTGATTCTATTAAATAATGGATCATCCACTGCTGATGCCCTGAGGAAATGCCCGGTATATCCCTTTCGGATTCCAAGCTGAATTGCTTCATTTATATCTCCATTAATGAAATGAACATCCTGTCCTACGGTCAGCCAGATGATTGCAAGACCCGTATCCTGACAGATTGGAATCCGTTCTTCGTGCGCAATCTCCGCATTTTTCAGCAGCATATCCATCGCCATTCTGCTTTGCTCTGATGTTTCCTGCTCAGCACCATGTTTCAGTGCCTCATAAATATCCGGCGAACAATTGCAGGCAATGAAACCGCAGGCCTCGCATAAAGACTCAGTAACTCTATTTACATTGATTTCTCTCATGAAATGATTGTATTACAGAATTGAAGATTATTCAGATTCCATTTTTTGATTCTTTGCGATGATGGCGTGTATACAGCCAGAAGATCAGCATAGATACAGCGATGATCAGAACCATAAGAATCAGAGTGAACATAAATTCCGATGAATGAATATCTGTAATAGTCTCACCTATAAGAGTGATGGCAATCGTTACCGGGGCAAGGCCCAGCAGACTTCCTGCAAGATATCTGCCATAGCTGATATGCTCTGAACCCAGAAACAGGGAAACAAGGTCCAGCGGAAGCTGAAGCATACGAATCATATAAGTTGAAAAAATAATATTGTCACTCTGCAGTGATTCGATCTTTTCAATCGCATCCACTTTCTCCACAACTGCTGACACATACTGCTCCCCTTTCTTCCATCCGAGAAAGAACGGGCAGCTGACTGCAACAATGATGCCGCAGAAATTAACCACCAGTGCCCAGCCAACTGGAAACAGATGACCGACTGCCAGCTGAAGCATTGGCAGCGGAAAGAATACAGTCAGAGACTTAAGCGCATAAAACACCTGAAATAGAAAACCGGCCAGAATCTTATTCTTTGGTGTATAGCTTATGATATCCTGCCAGTTCATGTCGAACTGATTCACTAGAATGAAGAGCACAATCAAAATGGTGATGAAGGTCAGGCTGACTGTCATCAGCTTTCGCCTAGTGATTTTTTTCTCAGTTCTGCTCATATCTATATTGTAATCATTTCAATTTTCTTTCCTAGGCTTGCACTCTACGCGCAAGAGTGCTAAACTCATTTAGCAGACAGTAAGTTAGAGTGCTAAGGAGGCCGCAGAC
>SABF01000414.1 GCA_009929095.1 Erysipelotrichia bacterium | reverse complement strand
AATGCATACAGCACGCAATCCCTGGAATCCATAATGGGTATTCTGCTGGACACAGATGCCAAGCTGAAGAGTAGCAATCTTGATGGCAAGCTGATCCTGGGGCTGGCCATCATTGCCATATTGGAGACGAAATGAAACAAAGTGGAATACTATTACATCTTACTTCCCTCGCTACTGATTATGGAATTGGGGACTTGGGCACTGCTGCTTACCGGTTTTGTGATTACCTGAAGGAAAATTCTCACAGCTTTTGGCAGATACTACCCCTAAACCATTGCGGATATGGCAATTCGCCTTACAATCCCATTTCTGCCTTTGCCTACAACAAGTTCTTGATCAGCCCAGATATGCTGGCAGAAAAGTCTTACCTGAGCAGAGCTGAACTGCAAGCGGCAAAGCTTCCGCACACTAGCAGTGTAGATTACGAAGCGGTATATCGCATCAAAGGTCAGCTGCTCGATCTAGCTGCAGAGCGGATGCTAAAAGACATTGATGTGGAAGAATACATCCGGGAAAATGCCTGGCACTTGAAACCCTATCTGGCTTTTACCATGCTCAGCCAAAAAATGCACTCATCAGAGTGGTACCTTTGGCCTCATGAGATCAGGCATTACAGCGACAAGCTTTATGACGAATTGTACCAGGAGAATAAGCTCGAGATGCGGAAAACTGCTGTTCTGCAAAAAGTCTTTGAAGAGCAGTTCACTCGCCTGAAGGCCTATATGACCGAGAGCGGTGTGTCTCTGATCGGTGATCTCCCTCTATACCTCAGTTATGAAAGCTCTGAAGTGTGGGCACATCAGTATTTGTTTGATCTGGATGAATCCGGCAGAAGGCTTAGCGTGGCTGGAGTACCTCCGGATGCCTTTTCAGAAAGCGGGCAATTGTGGGGAAATCCCATTTACTTGTGGGATCGGATTCAGGACAGTGGGTTCGAGATATTCATCAGGCGCTTCCGTCACGTTATGCGGCATTTTGATCTTATTAGGCTGGATCACTTCATCGGCTACGTAAACTACTGGAAGATAAACTGCATGAATGGTATTGTGCCGGATAGCGCCATCAACGGTGCATGGGTGCGAGCGCTACCTGAAGCTTTCTTTGACACTTTACTGAGTGAGTTTCCCATCGACAAGTTCATCGCTGAAGATCTCGGTATCCTGAATAGCGACGTTTGTGAAGTAAGGGATAGATACGGTTTTCCGGGGATGATCATTCTGCAATTCTGCTTTGAAGAAAGCGTGCCAGATGCGCTGAACTTTCCCTCAGATCGCTTCATCTATACAGGAACTCATGATAACAGGCGTATGCGTCGTCAAAATGCTTTTTCGCACAAACCGAGCACTGATCCAATGGTTCCGTTGAAAAGGCCTCTTTTTTTTCTTCA
>SABF01000413.1 GCA_009929095.1 Erysipelotrichia bacterium | reverse complement strand
TTCCACAGAAGATTGGATATGGTATCCACCACATTCTTGCAGCTCATTTCAAGTCCATTGCCATATGTATGTGCCAGACAAAGCTGTGCTGTGGCAGAGCCATACATTGCCCCGTCTGATCCTAGTGTCGGCATCAGTACCATGGCATCTCTGTTCAGCTGAAGCATTCTCCAAGTGCTGTCTTCATTGTTAATCACTATGACCAGATTTAAATCGTTGCGATTCGCATCATTCAATCCCGCAGCTGCAGAAGCTGTGCCGGAATCATCCACACCCATGAGCACATAGGTTTCTATTTTTTTCTTTTGGATATACTTGGCACCGTTATACTCTTTGCTTTTTGGCTGTGTAATGATCGGTTCTACATAGACACTGCTTTCGCCGCCAGATGTCTGATAAGCATCATCTTCCCATTTCTTCATTATAAAGAATCCGGCAGAAATAGCGACTGCCAGCACTGCCAGAACGGCAAGTGCCTTTTTCTTATCCTTTACATTGATTTTTAACTGATGACGGTTATATCCGCTGCTCATATTTTTATCTTCTGTGCAATCCTGCACATATTTGTATACTTTACTATTTTAAGACCTTTTGTGCTGAATATCCTAAGTCTTTGCACAATTCATTCTAAATCATTGTAATGTTTTTCAATGTTCAATATAATAATTGATTATGAAAAATAAAGTGGATGCATTACTTAAATTATGCTTCAGTACCGTCATTTCCGCTTCGCTTCTGACCGGATGTACCGGCAGTCCCGCTGCAGCAGCACTCCCTGCTTCAGTCGCACCCACTGCGACTGCTTCCGCTCCTGCCGCAGCACCTGTTCCATGGCAGCTCAGCGATGCCAAGCTCAAGGAACTTCAGGACCTGTATGCTGAGGATAAAGCTATAAATGCAGATGTTCAATGTGTCCTGTACTTCGAGAGCGGACTGATCACTGATCCTGTACTCAGAGGGACTGACAACGATCATTACCTATATGTCAACTGGGAAACAGGAGAATCTCAGACGTATGGATCTCTGGCAATGGATTATCGCAATGATCTTTCAACCGATCAGCAGAACACATTGATTTATGGCCACTATATCTACAAGAATAGAAATTCCAACCGAACACTGGTATTCACCCCGCTGGCACAGCTGATTCATGAAGAAAATTATGAAGCAAACAAGTATGTATCAATCGTGACTTCCACTGAGGTTCGCTATTATGTCATAGCTCGTGTCTTCAGCTGTCCGCTGGAGACAGAATTCGGTACAGACTATCCGATCAAAGGCATGGATTATAACTATCTGTCATATGAAGATGACTACTTCTCATCCTACCTGGACCTGATTCAGGAACATGAATGGTATTCGACCGATGTGGAACTGACCAACCAGGATC
>SABF01000412.1 GCA_009929095.1 Erysipelotrichia bacterium | reverse complement strand
GCATTCGCCGCATAGTTAGAAATCAGGAACTCGTAGGCATCACCGAAAAGGTCAATCTGGTGCTCATTAAAATCCCCGAGCTTTAGCCCTTCAACGCCTTTCAGAACGGCGGCAAGACGGCTGTTTTTGTCTTTAACTGTGTTACCCAGTCGATTGCTGGTCGTATCGAAATCGGCGAACAGGCCTTTGATGTCAGCCTCGGACGGATAGCCGTAGGCAGAGCTTTCTATAGCGACGAAGATACTGTTTAAATCAGCATTCAGCCTGTCGTTGGTGTTCGCTTTAGCGGCAACGTTGCAGAACAGCTGGCTCGGGTAGATGAAATAGCCTTTAGTCCTGATGGCATCGTCTTTGATGTCATCGGTAATGATGCTGTCATCAAGTGCTGCATAATGTATGCTCTCATCCCCTGCTTCCATGTAGCTGGAAAAATTCTCACTGATGAAGCGGTAGAAAAGGGCACCGAGTACATACTGTTTAAAATCCCATCCATCTACTGAGCCCCTGACATCATTGGCAATGGCCCAGATTTGACGGTGTAGCTCTGCACGCTGCTGAAGGCTTGTCATCTTGTATCCTGTTGTATGATTCTTAAGTACTGTTATTGGCCCGATTTTATCGCAATTTCATATGGATGACAGGCTTTGTTGACCACTACAGTTTGCCCGATTGTGTAAGCAGCGCTCTTTCAGTCAGGCCAGTAGAAACGTTGTGCTGACGATAAATACTGAAGCCCCAATACTATCGGGGCTGAACGTTCAGTCGGTGAGAATTTCTTCATCCGTATCCATTGTGGATGGTGATGAATCTATTTTTGTTGTAAGAAATACCCGATTCAGTAGTCTTTGCTTCAGGGCGTTTCTTCGCTCATTGTAGAACTCCGGGAAGCGACTGAACTCAATATTTTCATCTGAAACTAACAGCATTGATGGCGAATAGTTGTTTGATGGCTGAGATAACCATTGTTTCAGGGAAGTATCCTGTTTACTTATATTCTGAGAATGATTCAGTAAATGAAGATTCGGTATGGTGTCCCAGTGTTCCGGGTTTTCATAAAAGCTGAGGTTCTCTGGTGTATTCGCAACATAATCTAATTTTTCAAGATATTTCTTTGAAAAATGATTTCTTGGGTGAAGGTGATCAATATGAAACACCTCGGTCGGATTCATTTCAGGGAACAGAAGATGCAATAGTGCGCGGCAACGACCTTCGCCATATCTGATATTGAGAAGGCTTTCGATGTATTCGTCGTCAAATCTGAGGTCTTTATTCGAGCCTTTATATCTGTCAATAATCTTTTCAAGAGGAAAGTGAATATCTGAAAGACTATTTTTCATTACCTCTCTGATACTCGTGAGTAGCGCATCTGCCTGGCTTCCAAAGATCCCTTTCAGAAGTACCATGTA
>SABF01000072.1 GCA_009929095.1 Erysipelotrichia bacterium | reverse complement strand
CATCTTTCAAGTTGACTCCCATAAATACTATCCCTCCCTTATTTTATGGAAATCTACAATCAAAATTCATTCCATGAACTTGGAATAGACAGTGTATTTGTGCAGGATAACTGTTCGTTTTCTTCAAAACGAGGCGTTATCCGCGGCTTTCACTTTCAGAAGGCACCATATGCTCAGGCAAAGCTGATTCGATGCACAGAAGGGGCTTTCTATGATATTGCAGTAGATGTCAGGAAAGGAAGTCCTACCTATGGCATGGCTTCCTGCATCCTTTTGAAGAAAGATGACCAGAAACTGGTCTATATCCCCAGAGGTTTTGCACATGGTGTAGCAATTCTTGAGGATAACAGTGCCTATAACTATAAAGTAGACAATGTTTATAATGGCCTTCCCCAAAATAATGGCGGACTGCGGTATAATTACAATGTTAAAGAACTAAACTGGGATGAATTATTACCGAATACCAGTCTGGTTCTTTCTGACCGGGATCTCCATGGTGTCAGTGCATCCATGAAAGAACTGGATTCCGGCTTTATTTATAAGGGGAACTGTTAGAGATGAGTGAAGAAAAGATTATTCATACCTTTATCGTGCTGGCTTATGGAGAGTCAGAATACCTGGAAGAATCCATTAAGTCTGTACTGAATCAGGATTATCCATCTAAAGTCATTATCGGCACTTCTACGGACAATGAGTATATCCGCTCCTATGCAAAGAAGTACAACCTTGAGGTGGTTGTTAATCCAGTTAAAGGCGGCGGCAATATTGGGGATTTTGATTTTGCCTGGAGCCATGGCGGTAATGAACTGGTGACAATTGCTCATCAGGATGATATCTATGATCCTGGTTATTCACAGGCGATAGTAGATGCGTACAGGAAATATCCGAAATCAGAGATTCTCTTTACGGACTATTTTGAAGTTCGCAATGGAAAACGTGTTTATAAAGATACTTTACTTTCAGTCAAACGTCTGATTCTTCACAAATTGAAGAGATTGCATTCATCAACTAAGCTCAGTGATAAACAGTCCTGCTTAAGATGGGGCTGTTCCATCATGTGCCCTTCAGTTGCTTATGTACCTCATAATATTCCTTATGATTTGATATTCACTCAGAACAAATTCAAAGGTGTAGGAGATTGGTATGGCTGGTATCATCTTTCCCTTGCTGAGGGAGTGGCTTTTACGTATATTGCTGAACCGCTGATGGGGCATCGTGTTCATCCTGGTTCTCATACATCAAGAGAGATTAATTCGGATATCAGGTCCGATCAGGAACTGGAAATGTTCAAGAAATTCTGGCCTACCTGGTTTGCAAAGTTATTGAATCACTTCTACCGCTATGCGCAGAAGAGCAATACATTGAAATAAGAGATGAGGAAGAATATGAAAAGCGATAAATCAATTTTTAAAGACAGAATACTTGTTATTACCGGTGGAACAGGTTCCTTCGGACATGCAGTTGCCAAACGATTTCTGAAGACAGATATCAAGGAAATCCGCATTGTTTCAAGAGATGAGAAGAAACAGGATGATATGCGTCATCTGTATCAGGCAAAATGTCCGGAGATCAGTGAGAAACTTAAATTTTACATTGGGGATGTCAGAGACTATGACTCTATTGCCGGTGCATTCAAAGGCGCAGATTATGTATTTCACGCAGCTGCACTGAAACAGGTACCTTCCTGTGAATTCTATCCGATTGAAGCAGTTAAAACAAATGTGCTTGGCTCCAACAACGTGATCAGCGCCTGTGCTAACAATCATGTAAAAAAAGCAATCTTCCTCAGTACAGACAAAGCTGCATATCCAATCAATGCTATGGGTATGACCAAGGCATTGATGGAAAAGAATGTTATCGCAAGAAGCCGTCAGATGGGGACTGATGGACCTGTTCTATGCTGCACAAGATATGGCAATGTCATGGCAAGCCGCGGCAGTGTAATTCCGCTGTTTATTGATCAGATCAACGAAGGAAAGCCTATCACTTTGACTAATCCGGATATGACCAGATTCATGATGACACTGGATGATGCAGTAGAACTTGTTCTCTATGCGTTTGAACATGGAGAGCAGGGAGATACATTTGTTCAGAAGGCACCGGCTGCGACCATTGATACCTTAGCTGATGCAGTACTTGAACTGCATCCTTCCAAAGCCGGTAAAGTGATTATCGGTTCCCGTCATGGCGAGAAACTGTATGAAGTTCTTGTTACAACGGAAGAAATGGCAAGAGCACAGGATATGGGTGATTATTATCGCATTCCTGCAGATAACCGTGATTTGAATTACGATAACTACATAACCAAAGGCAACAAGAAGATTGAAACAATCAAGGAATATGACTCTGACAATACCAAGAGACTTGATGTTGAGGGAATGGTCGAACTGCTGAAGAAACTAGATCCGACCGAGGAATAACCATGAATATTCTGGTTACCGGTTCCAGCGGATTCCTTGGAAAAAACTTATGTCTGACTCTCAAACAGAAGGACTTCAATGTTCTTCCGTTTGATCGTGATACCAATATTCCACTTTCTGAACTGGTACCTCAGGCAGATTTTGTTATGCACCTAGCAGGAGTAAATCGTCCTAAGGACACTTCAGAGTTCTATCAGGGCAATGCAGGTCTTACGGAACAGCTTATTGGACTTATGAAGCTGCAGAGTAAGCATATTCCTCTATTGATTTCTTCCAGTATTCAGGCTGAACTGGATAATGATTATGGAAAATCAAAAAAAGAAGCAGAAGATGCTGTATTTGAGTATGGCAGGGATACCGGAAATCCAGTATTTGTATTTCGCTTGGAGAATGCCTTTGGAAAGTGGTCCAGACCGAACTATAACTCCGTAGTTTCAACATTCTGCTATAACGTGGCAAATGATATTCCACTGACCATCCGTGATCAAAAAGCAGAAGTGACCTTTGTATACGTAGATGACATCGTTGATGCTTTTATTTCGTGTATTGGCAAAGAGGGCAATGATGACTACTGCCATGTAAAGCCGGTATATCCATGTACATTGGGACATCTTGCAGATACGATCCAGTCTTTCAGAGACAGCAGGAAAACACTGCTCGTACCTGATATGAGCGGGGAACTTGAGACCAAATTATATGCAACTTATCTCAGTTATCTGAAGGAAGATGAATTTTCCTATTCTCTTGTATCCCACAGTGATAATCGAGGGTCCTTTACTGAACTGGTGAAATCTTCAGATCGAGGTCAGGTTTCAATTAATATCATCAAGCCGGGCATTACAAAGGGAAATCACTGGCATCATACGAAGAACGAAAAGTTCATTGTGGTCAGTGGAACATGCACGATCCGATTCAGAAAGATTGGTGAAACTGAAATCATCAGTTATACCGCATATGGAGAACGTCCAGAAGTGGTCGATATTCCAACTGGATATACTCACAATATTGAAAATACCGGAGATACGGATGCCGCAGTTGTGATGTGGTGCAGTGAGATATTTGATCCGGAACATCCGGATACATTTGCAGAGCAGGTTTAAGCAGGGGAGAAAGCAAGATGAAGAAACTAAAGGTCATGACAATACTTGGAACCCGACCGGAGATTATCCGATTGAGTGAAACAATCAAGGCGTGTGACAGGTACTTTGATCACATTCTGGTACATACAGGTCAGAACTATGATCCGCATCTGAATGAAATCTTTTTCCAGGAACTTGGACTTAGAAAACCTGATTATTATCTGGAATGTGTCGGCAAGGATCTTGGCGAGACAATGGGAAGCATTATCTCCAAGTCTTATGATGTTATGCTGAAAGAGAAACCTGATGCAGTATTGGTGCTTGGTGATACCAACAGTGCACTGTCTGCCATCGCTGCAAAGCGTCTTAAAACTCCGATCTTCCATATGGAAGCAGGAAACAGATGCTGGGACTGGAATGTCTCTGAAATGATCAACAGGAGAATCGTTGATGTCATTTCTGATATCAATCTTCCTTATACAGAAAACAGCAGAAGATATCTGCTGAGCGAAGGTGCGGATGGCAAGACTGTATTTGTGACCGGATCGCCGATGAGAGAAGTGCTTGAGAAACACATGAAGGAGATTGATGCTTCTGATGTATTGAGGCAGCTCAATCTGGAAAAAGGCAAGTATATCCTCGTTTCAGCTCATAGAGAAGAAAATATCGACAATGAAGATAATTTCATGTCGCTGATGAATGCGATCAATGCCATTGCAGAAAGATACCAGATGCCAGTGATATATTCCACACATCCGCGTTCACGGAAATTTATTGAATCCAGAAAATTCAAGTTCAATCCGCTCGTGCAGAATCTTCAGCCATTTGGATTCTTTGAATACAATCATCTGCAGAAAAATGCATATTGTGTATTAAGTGACTCTGGTACACTTTCTGAAGAAAGTGCAATTCTCAAGTTCAATGGTGTATTGATTCGTACTTCCACTGAGCGTCCGGAAGCTCTTGATGCAGGCAGTGTTGTGATTGGAGGCATTACAGAAGAAACCATTGAACAGGCAATGGAACTGAATGCATCAATATTTGAAAACAACGAACCTCTGGGCTGTGCCAGAGATTACATGGACACGAATGTATCCATTAAAGTAGTGAAGATTATTCAGAGCTATACGGATATTGTCAATCGAACAGTATGGCTGAAAAAAAGCTGAACATCTTGCAGATTAATTCTGTATATGGCTATGGCAGTACCGGGCGGATTGTCCGGGATCTTCATCATGCCTTGCTAGATAAAGGCTATCAATCATCTGTGATTTATTCACGTAAAAGTGCTGTTGGCAAAGATGCGTCTGCTGATTATTCTCATGAGCCGGGTGTGTACTATTTAGCAGATTCTTTAGAGCAGAAAATTGATCTGATAACTTCAGTGCTCTTTGATTCCAACTGTCTGCATTCCAAGAATAATACGATACAGATTATCCGAAAAATCAAGGAACTGAATCCAGACGTGGTTCATTTGCATAATATTCATGGGTTTTATCTGAATGGTCCTATGCTGTTCCAGTTTCTCAAGAATTTTGGAAAGCCTGTACTATGGACATTGCATGACTGCTGGAGCTATACCGGATTCTGTGCTTACTATGACTATCATCAGTGCGATGAATGGAAGAATGGATGCAGACATTGCAGGTACAGAGATACATATCCATATCGGGTATTCTCAAACAGCCAGAAAAATCTGCAATGGAAGAAGCAGGCATACGAAGATTTGAATCTGTCGCTTGCAGTACCGAGCAACTGGCTGAAGAATGAAGTTGCGCAGTCAATTCTGAAAGACAAACCATGCACTGTTATTCATAACAGTCTCAATGCATCATTGTTTTATTATGAAAAAAGTGACTTCAGAGAAAGATATCACCTTGAAAATAAGCGTATTTATCTTGCCTGTGCCAGTGTCTGGACGAAACCCAAAGGACTTGAGGAACTGATTAAGCTCAGCCGACAGCTGAATGAAAATGAATTATTGGTTGTCATTGGGCTCAGTGACAAACAGAAACGTCTTTTCGGGAAATATGCACTTCCACTTGGCAGCAAAGATCCGGAAACGCTCAGAAAGTGGTACAGTACAGCAGATTGTTTTGTTAATCTGACACTTGAGGATAATTATCCTACAGTTAATCTGGAGGCTGGTGCATGCGGTCTTCCGGTAGTGACTTATAACACAGGGGGATCGCCAGAATCAGCAGGCAATCCAGCACTTGTCACAAAACGAGACGATTTGGAACATATTCTTGTATTGCTGAGACACAGCAATTGTCGAGATACTCTGACGCAGATTATTTCAGATGACATGACAAGCAACTATATTGATCAGTATAAAAGAATGCTTAATAAGTAAGAGATTTGTACCATTATTTTGCGAATATAATTCTTCCTGCTAGAATACACTATTGACAAGGGGACCGCGCATTCATGAAATCACTGATTATCATCCCAGCTTACAATGAGAGTGCAAATGTGCCTTCATTGATAAAAAATATAGAAGAATTAGGGTATGACTATATTGTAATCAATGACTGCAGTACGGATCAGTCTGCAGATCTTTATCAGTCCCTGAAT
Source organism: Erysipelotrichia bacterium (assembly GCA_009929095.1). Classification (GTDB taxonomy): domain Bacteria; phylum Bacillota_I; class Bacilli_A; order Erysipelotrichales; family Erysipelotrichaceae; genus Bulleidia. Next base: position 1,337 of record SABF01000072.1, on the reverse strand, counting down.
ATCAACTATCTGAATCTTCCGCTTAATCTGGGACTGGCCAATGTTACTCAGGTTGGGTTTATGTATGCAGTTGAACATGATTATGATGCTGCAGTCGTCGTGGACGGCGACGGGCAGCATCTGCCTGTATATATCAAACCTCTGTTGGATAAAGTGACAGAAGGATACGATTATGTTATCGGATCCCGTTTTGCCGCTGAATCAAAACCATGGTCCATGCGGATGTTTGGAAGCCGCATCATTTGTGGCATAATCAAACTCAAAACAGGTTTTAAAGTTACGGACCCTACCAGCGGGATGAGAGCTATGGGCAGAAAAGTACTTGAAAGCTTTGCAGACAATCTGAATTACGTGGCAGAGCCTGATGCACTGTGTCATATTCTTAAAAAGAAGATGAATGTTTTGGAGGTACAGGTAGAAATGGAAGAAAGACAGGAAGGAACAAGCTATTTTGCAAATCCTCTGAAGTCTGTTAAATTCATGTTCAATGTACTGATGAGTATTCTCTTTATTCAGTAATTTGCTTCCCGGCAGTCCTGTGACCTGTGCAATATGTTAGAATATTCAGGTATCAAGCGGGAGGTTTTTTAATGCTTTCAACCATGCAGACAAGCTTACTGATGGGATCAGTCATTACTCTGATTTTTGTACTTGTCGTTGCAAAACGAACTAGAATGAACATTCACTATACAATCATCTGGATTGTATGGGCTTTGATCATTATTATATTGAGCCTGTTTCCAAAACTAATTGATTGGATTGCCCGTGTACTGAGTATTGCCACACCAGTCAACGCAGTGTTTCTCGTCTTTATTTTCCTGGTCTATCTGATCAGTTTTTATCTGTTTGTTCGTGTTTCTCAGCAGAATGAAAAGATCAGAACATTGACCTATGAGATAGCAGAACTGAAAAGACGGCTTCAGGATCATCATGACTAAAGAAAGAATTCTGGTAGTTCCCGGCGGATTTGTACCATATAACGATACCGTCACATTGCTCACTTATAAACATCTGCGCAATATTGATGCTGAATTTGATGTCATTGCTCTGAAGGGAAAAGATGATTTGACATTAGTGAATAAACTGGAACATGATTCTTCTTATTCTCGCTTTCATGTTAAGTATGTCTGTGATTATGATCAGGCAGTAGCTACATTTGAAAAAAAGAATGTGATCTCCGGTTTTATCTGGTTTCACCGCTACTGTAAAGCAGCATTGAAACAGGCAAAGAGTTATCCATATAAAGTGGTATACACTTCAAGCATTCCTGCATTTACACATCTTGCTGGTTACTGGATTAAGAAAGCGCTTGGAGATAAGATCACGTGGATCGCATC
>SABF01000071.1 GCA_009929095.1 Erysipelotrichia bacterium | reverse complement strand
GAATACTGATCAGTAAAAGAAAGAACTGAATGATCAGGCCTGGAAAGAGGTCAATGCCAAGGTTGACGCGACCAGAAAACAGCTTGATGAAGAAATTATAAAGAAAGAAGCAGATACGCAGGCGGCTTTTAAAAAATCGTCTGCAGTTTTGACTGCGCTTTATAAAGAAAATCGTGAGAAGTGGATTCAGGAGCTGATTGATCGAGCTCTGTCTTTTGAGGATGTTTCTAAATGAGTTCTAATAATGCAATGTCAGCCAAAGCACGGGCAATGTTCGGCGAACGGCTGAAAGCAGAAGACTATGCAGTTCTGCTGCAGAAAAAATCAGTTGGCGAGATTGCCTCCTATCTGAAGGCGAATACGATGTTCGCTGAATGCATGGAAGGAGTCAATGCCAAGTCTGTTCATCGCGGTCAGCTGGAGGTGCTGCTTAGAACCGATGTATTTGATCGATTGAGCAAGCTGATTCGCTATGCGGATGACAGTGCAAAGCATTTTGCCACAGCTGCTGTCATGGAGAGCGAAATTGAACTGATCATGATGGCAGTGCAGTCATTCGACAGTGATCAGCCTGATCAGGAACGGCAGGGACTGATTACGAATATGCCGATGTATGCACGCGACTTCACATCATTTGATATTGTCAGACTGGCAGATGTGCACAGCTATGAAGAACTTCTGACGCTGGTAAAGGATACTCTCTATTACAGTTCGCTGAAGAAGTATGAAAAACAATCCTTGCAGGAAATGGACTTTGTCGGACTATCACACGATCTTCGAACACAGTACTATACTGCCTGTCTTGCAGCAATCAGAAAATACGGCAGGGCAGATGCCAGAGAACAGATGACAGAGATTATCCGAGCCCGAATTGAACTTGAGAATATTTCCATTATTTATCGTATGAAGAAATACTTTCAGGCATCATCTGCTGAGATCAAGAAAATGATTGTCGAGAGCTGCTGCTACTTCAGTGAGCGTGAAATCATGGAAATGATTGATCACTGCAGCGCTGAGGAGATTATCGACCGTCTGCATGTATCAAAGTACAAACGCTACCTGACTGGCGCCAAGTTTATTTACATCGAGCACTACACTAAGATGATCAGCTATAACATGAATTATCATTTCATTGAGACATATACGGCACCGAATCTGGTGCTGATGAGTTATCTTCTTCTTTCTGATATTGAGATACAGAATGTCGTTGATATCATTGAAGGAGTGCGTTATGGAATCGGTCAGGAACATATTCGTTCGCTGCTGATCTACTAGAGAGGAAAATCCAGTATGGCAATTGTAAAAATGAAATTTGTCAGTGCCTGCACGGATCAGGAACATCTCGATCAGATGCTTCTGACAGGCCTGCATTCCGGCATGCTTCAGCCGGTCGCGGCGTCTTCCTTGATTACAGAAGAGAATGGCGGTCAGGAGATCAGTACTGAGAATCCCTATCATACCTATGTAGAGACAATGAATACGATCGCTCATTCGGCCAGTGCTCATCTGAAAAAAAAGGAAACGTTCGCTGCTTATACCGACGAGGAAATTGAAGCTTACCTGAAGGAACTGAATACCGAGTTTCAACTGAATGCAGATTCCGCAGCGGAGACGCTGTCTCAAGAGGATGAGAAGGCATTGTCCGCACTGGCAGTCTGCGGATTCGAACGCATGAATGCCTGCCAGTATCTGAACTTTGGATTCGGACGCATGCCGATGGAAGGGTTCAAGAAACTGACACTATACAGCAATGAGAATTTTGTCAGACATACACTGTATGAGAACTCTCAGTATGTGTGGCTGGTGTATGTCACCAGTGACAACTATGCAGCAGCGACGGCCAAGATATTTCAGTCATTATTCTTTGAGCCGATTGCACTGCCGAAGATTGATCTGCAGGAGCGGGTTCGCAAGTCCATTGATAAGATGAATGATGTATATTCCTTCTGTCTGCAGCGCGATGAAATCTGCAGTCTGTATCCTAATGTTTGCGTCTTTGATGATAAGCAGGTGCTCTCTGGATTTGTAAAGGACTCAGATCTGCAGCTGTATGAAGCACAGTTCAAGGATCAGCCGGTTACCTTTGATGCAAAGGATCCATCCGAAGTCAGACAGTGCACCTGTCCGACCCTGCTGAAGAACGGCTGGTTTGCAAAACCATTTGAGCTCTATGTTGAAATGTACAGTCTTCCGGCTTATGAAGACTTTGATCCGACCCCGTTTCTAGCCATTACCTACTGTCTGATGTTCGGCATCATGTTTGGCGATCTTGGCCAGGGACTGGTACTGCTGATTATCGGACTCCTCTTTGAGAAGAAAGGAAAGCTATTCGGGATTATTGGCCGATGCGGAATTACTTCAATGATCTTCGGTTTCCTGTTCGGTTCTGTCTTCGGATATGAAAACGCACTGAATCCGATTCACCAGGGCATATTCCATGTTCGTGAGAAACTGTTTGATGTAATGGCCAATTCCAATACCATGGTACTGCTGATGGGAGCCATTGCCATTGGGGCGGTACTCATTCTCTCAAGCATGATACTCAATATCTGGAACAACGCAAGACACAGGAAGTACGGCGAAATGCTCTTTTCTCAGAATGGTATTGCCGGTGTCATCTTCTACGGCTATATCATCGCTGCCGCAGCGATGATGCTGATTGCTGGAAATCGCACTCTTCTGTCACCGGTATTCATTGTGCTCTTCGCCGTGCTGCCAGTTATCTGCTTCATCATGAAAGGCGCCTTTACCAGAAAACTGGAAGGCAAGCCGATGAAGCCGGAAGAAGGCTGGGGCGGCTATTTTACGGAAAATGTTTTTGAAGCCCTTGAGATTCTTCTGAGCTTTATCACTAATTCCATGTCCTATCTGCGTGTTGGCGGATTTGTTCTGTCACATGCCGGCATGATGCTCGTTGTCATGACGCTGGCGCAGATGACCGGCGGTGCGAGCATTGCAGTTGTAATCTTCGGAAATGCGTTTGTCATGGTACTGGAAGGCCTGATCGTCGGCATCCAGGCACTGCGATTGGAATATTATGAGATGTTCAGCCGGTACTATACCGGCGGCGGAACACCGTACAGGGTTTTCACTGCTGCTGAAGCAGAATAAATAAAAAATACTGGAGGAAAACATATGTTATCGATCAATGAAGTATTATTACCGCTCATCGGTGTCGTGCTTGTCATCGGCCCCATCTGGTTCCTGTTCCGCAAAGGAATCAATTCTCACAATGCAAAGGCCAGAATTATTGCCCAGGTTTCCATCTTCGCAGGTGTATTCATGGTCACTATGCTGGTTGAAGCTTCCCATTTCACAGCTCTTGCTGAAGAGGCCGCAGCGGATGCAGGGTCGGCAAGATCTATGGGATTCCTGGCTGCAGCAATTGCAGTAGCTGCCTCATCCATTGGTGCTGCCTGGGCAGTTGCAGCATCAGCTCCGGCCGCAATCGGTGCTATTTCAGAAAATGGGGACAACTTCGGTAAGGCAATCATCTTCGTTGCTCTTGGCGAAGGTATCGCAATTTACGGACTTCTGATCTCCATCCTGATCATCAACAAGCTCTGAGGAATTATGCGGGCTTACTGCATCAGTGACAACACAGATACCATGATGGGCATGCGCCTGTCCGGCATAGAGGGAACTGTACTCAATAACCGGGAGGCGATTCTGAAGAAACTGGATGAATGCATTCAGAATCCTGACATTGCCATTGTTTTAATGACGACCAAGGCCGTCAGTATGACTGCAGATGTCGTTGCACAGTATAAACTGCAGCTGCAGCGGCCGCTGATTACCGAGATTTCCGACCGCCATGGTTCTGCTAAGATCGGAGAAAAGATTGATTCTTACATCAGCGATGCCATCGGCATCAAGCTTTAGACGAGGTGGTAAATGGATAACAGTGAAAAGCAAATAATGGATGAGATCAAGCAGGATATGACAGATCATTCCGATCTGGTTATATCCAAGGTCAATGATGAGATTGATTCCATGCGAACAAATCAGATGAACTTCTATAAGCAGGGATTGAAGAAAGAAACTGATGCATATCTGGAAAAGGAAATCAGTGATCTGAAGATCTATTCAGCCATGAAGGCATCTCAGGACAAGCTGAAGGCAAAGAAGAGTCTTCTGTCACTGAGACATCAGTATGCACAGGAGATTGAGGATACTGCTGAACAGCAGCTGAAGGATTTTACTAAGACCCCGGCATATCGGACATTCCTCGAAAACGGACTGAAACACATGCAGGCATCCGACAATGGATATTTTGCTGTGCGCAGTGAAGATGAGGCTCTGATGAAGGATATTCTCAAGGCAAACGGTATGAACAATGAAGTAAAGACCCGCTTCTTTGCGATTGGCGGATTTCTATATGTGGATGAACAGAATGCAATGGAGTACAGCTGCGACCTTACGGAGCGAATTCGTGAGGCGACAGACTGGTTCCACGGTCATTCCGGTTTCTCAATTGCGGAAGGAGAGAGCAGCAAATGAACCGTGATGTGATTTATTCCGTTAATGGATCAGTTGTCTCTGTTTCCCGAAGCCGTACTTTTGCCATGAAGGAAATGGTATATGTTGGTGAAAAGAGACTGCTTGGCGAAGTGATCAAAATCGATGAAAATCGAACCATGATTCAGGTATACGAATCAACCACAGGATTGAAACCGGGAGAACCGGTAGAGGGATCAGGTTCACTGCTTTCTGCTGTGCTGGGTCCTGGCATCCTGCGCAATATATATGACGGCATAGAACGTCCGCTGGAAGAGATCCGGAAAGAGCAGGGAGCTTTCATCTCGGAAGGTACCAGTGTTCCTTCCCTTGATGAGACAAAGAAATGGGATGTAAAGATCCTTGTGAAAGTCGGTGATCATGTGAATGCCGGGCAGATCTTTGCAACGTGCCCGGAGACATCGCTGATTGAGCATCGCTCAATGATTCCTCTGAACCAGTCTGGAACTGTAATCAAGGCTGCTGCAGACGGACAGTATACCGTGAAGGATTCTCTTTTGACTGTCAAACTGGACAGTGATGAATCAGAAGCTGAAATCACACTGATGCAGAAATGGCCGATCCGCACTCCGCGCCCAATTGCCGGACGGGAAGCGATCTCCATGCCGCTGATTACCGGTCAGCGTATCATTGACACCATGTTTCCGATTGCCAAGGGAGGCTCTTCTGCTATTCCGGGCGGATTTGGTGCCGGCAAGACGATGCTTCAGCATCAGATTGCCAAGTGGTGCGATGCAGATATTATTATCTATGTCGGCTGCGGAGAGCGCGGAAATGAGATGACTCAGGTGCTGGAGGAATTCAGCGATCTGGTCGATCCAAAATCCGGCAGGAAGCTTCTGGATCGTACCTGTCTGATTGCCAATACTTCCAACATGCCGGTTGCTGCTCGTGAAGCCAGCATTTATACCGGTGTCACGATAGCAGAATACTATCGCGACATGGGCTATCACGTAGCCATGATGGCAGACTCGACATCACGCTGGGCGGAAGCATTGCGTGAAATATCCGGCCGTCTGGAAGAAATGCCTGCAGAAGAAGGATTTCCGGCTTATCTGCCAAGCCGTATTGCGCAGTTCTATGAGCGAGCAGGATATGCGGACACACTTTCTGGAAAGAAAGGATCCGTTACGCTGATTGGTGCTGTATCGCCTCAGGGCGGTGATTTCTCAGAGCCGGTCACTCAGAATACCAAACGATTTGTCAGATGTTTCTGGGCACTCGATAAGTCACTGGCGTATGCTCGTCACTATCCGGCAGTCAACTGGACATTGAGCTATTCAGAATATGTACAGGATCTTTCCGGCTGGTACAGCCGCAATGCGGCAAGAGACTTTCTTGATTTGAGAGCCGAGATGCAGGAAATTCTGCATGATGAATCCCAGCTGATGGAAGTGGTTAAGCTGATTGGCTCAGATGTACTTCCGGAAGATCAGAAGCTTACCCTGGAAATCGCCAGAGTAGTCAGAGTCGGTTATCTGCAGCAGAATTCCTTTCATCCGGAGGACACCTATGTACCGCTGGAAAAGCAGTATAGGATGCTGAAGGTTATCAGTTATCTGAGACGTGCATGCCAGCCGCTGATCGCCAAGCGTATTCCGGTATCGCTGATTGCCAGAACTGGTGTGTTCGATCAAATAATCAAGATGAAGTATGATGTGCCGAATAACAATCTGGCACTGCTCGACCAGTATCCCGAGAAAATTGACACGGCACTGGCCGGCATAGAATAGACAAGGAGGGCACTTCCATGAGCCTGCAGCTGCTGGGACTGGATGAAATCAAGGGTTCGCTGATTGCCCTTGATCACGTCAAAAATGTATCCAATGAAGAAATGGTTGAAATTCAGCTGAAGAATGGTTCCTTCAGAATTGGCAGAGTTGTTGAGATTGAGGGAGAAAAGGCAATTATTCAGGTGTTTCAGGGCACCGACGGCCTTTCCCGCACCAACACCAAGACTAAGCTGCTGGGACATCCTATGCAGCTGGGACTGTCTGCTGAAATACTGGGCAGAACTTTCAATGGTGTGGGAAATCCGATTGACGGACTCGGAGCAGTTTACGCTGATAAGTTTGAAGACGTCAACGGAAGACCGCTGAATCCGGTATCACGTGTGTATCCGAAAAATTATATTCAGACCGGTATCTCGGCAATTGACGGACTGAATACACTGATCCGCGGTCAGAAGCTGCCGATCTTTTCCGGCAGCGGTCTGCCCCATGATCAGCTGGCTGTGCAGATTGTCCGCCAGGCTAAACTGACCGGTGAGGATGCGGATAACTTCTGTGTTGTATTTGGTGCAATGGGTGTTAAGAATGACGTTGCAGATACATTCCGCAGGTCATTTGAAGAAACCGGTGTCATGGAAAAGGTGTGCATGTTTGTAAACCTCTCTGATGATCCGATTATTGAACGTATCATGGCACCGCGCTGCGCATTGACTGCAGCAGAGTATCTGGCTTATGAACTCGGCTGGAATGTACTTGTCATTCTGACTGATATGACTTCCTATTGCGAAGCGGTGCGTGAGTTCTCTTCCAGCAAGGGAGAAATTCCTTCCCGCAAGGGATTCCCCGGATATCTCTATTCAGATCTTGCATCTCTGTATGAAAGAGCGGGAATTATTCAGGGCGGAAAAGGATCTGTTACACAGATTCCGATTCTGACCATGTCGCAATGTGCGGAAAAGCTTTGCGGCCAGAAGGCCGATCCGACGTTCAACCTGATGCCGCCGCTGGACGTAGACCGGGATGAAGACGCGGTTCCCGACGGGTATGAGCCCGGCGCCGGGACCCTGGTTGAAAAGAATTCTTTCCGGCGGACCGGCTCCGGGGAAGTGTTTGCCATCAGAAAACTCAGCGGCATTGAAAAAGGGGTCAATCTCTTTGCCTGCCGGATTGCCGCCCCGAGCGGGACAGTGGTAACC
>SABF01000411.1 GCA_009929095.1 Erysipelotrichia bacterium | reverse complement strand
GTCTTGAAGTTCGCCTTTGCTATGTCAAGCTTGTCCTGAAGATTCTCAAGGGCAATCGTCTGCGAATCAATAGCATTCTGGAGGTTGGAATACTTTGAAGTTCCCTCTGTGACAGTCTTGAGCGCAACTGCCTTGTCAAGCTGCTTCTGTGAATCATCGAGGGATCTCTGCGCACTTTCTATGTTGATTTCCTGGTTGATAAGAGCTTTGAGGGCATCAATGAAATTCATCTGGAACTCAAGCAGGCTTGTCTGGTAGGAAGTCTCGATTGAAAGCAGCTGCCGTGCCATCGTAATGTCGTCCACATCGTATACGTATCCCAGGTCAAACTCCCATACCAAGCCGGCATTGGGCGAGATGCTGCCGGACGTGCTGGAATTCTTCACAAGAAGCGAGGTATCAAGCCCAAGCGAATAAGTGATTCCGCTGTCCGTTTCAGGAAACTTCAATGTGAAGCCAGGATTATAGCTCAGTACAGATTCCTCTGTCGGCTGATACTTCATGGTTCCTAGATCCACAGTCCATGCCATCCCGTCCTGGGCATCAATCTTGCTTACAGAAAGAAGGCTGTTCTCCCTGTTGATCTCATATCGCTTCACCTGAGTGCTTGAGCTTTGAGCCTCAGCCATAAGTTCTTCAGCAGTTCCTGCATAAAGCGAGAAGAAAGAAGCGGCAAGGACTGTTATCAAAGTACAGGCAATTCTGATTTTTCTGTTCATCTGTTTCCTCAACATATCGAAAAATAAAGCTTTATCAGCAAGTAATCAACAACCGCTGGTCAATTGCTCCATAAAAGTCCGTGTTTCTACATAATCGGATTATTCATCTTCCGATTGCAGCACATAGAACTTTGACGTAGGAAACTTAAATGAGCTTTAAATCGATTCAATCTCCACGTTTTTACACAAAGAACAGAAGCGCAGCCCTATAGACCAGCAAGGCAATCACCCAAGCCACTGTGCACTGAAACAGAATCATCAGCAATGTCTGATGAAGATTTCCGAGTTCTCTCCTGATAGCCGCAATTGCAGCCACGCATGGCGAATACTGCAAGGTGAACGTCAGAAACGACAGCGCAGAAGCCGGCGTGAAAAGCGCTGACAAAGCAACTGTCAATCCTGCAGTGGATGTATCAAGAAGCACGCCAAGAGTGCTCACCACTGCTTCCTTTGCGGTGAACCCTGTGATAAGCGCAGTAGTAATCCTCCAGTCAGTGAAGCCAAGCGGCTTGAATATCGGTGAAAAGACCCTTCCAAGCGCAGCCAGAAGGCTAGTGCTGTTGTCCATCACCACATTGAGCCTTGTGTCGAATGTCTGCAGGAACCAGATGATCACAGTGGCGACAAGAATGACCGAAAAAGCCCTTTCGATGAAATCCTTCGCCTTCTCCCACATCAGGATCACAACAGACT
>SABF01000410.1 GCA_009929095.1 Erysipelotrichia bacterium | reverse complement strand
TTCAGCAGAACACCATAGGGACCATAGTCCCAGGTATTTGAAAGCCCCCCGTAGATTTCGGAACCCTGAAATACAAATCCCGTATTCTTTGCGTGGTTGACAATCGTATCAAACGTTTTTTCCATTAAAATACTGTCCTTCCTATAACATGTCGCTAAACGTTAGCAGTATAGCACCCGGAAGAACCTCATTCAATGGCAAAAAAGCCGATTATAAAGGCCAAATGAACGTATTTCTATGTTTCCATGCTCTTTCAGTATTGCCAGCAAAAGACCAACGTCTTCTCTGCAATCGCTTACACAGGATTCTACAATATCATATTTATCCATATCTGCCTTGCAGATCAGTCGAAACTGTTTCAGTCTGGTTACCGAATTCAGCAGCATACCCTGCTTTCCAGCACAATCTGCGCAGAGGAATCCGCCATCTCTGACAGAAATCGCTGATATCTTCTTTTCTCCGCAGATAGCACATTCATCTACATTTGGCCCGATCCCAGTGTTTCTCAGCAGATCAGCAAGAAATACTGCCATGATGATATCTGCCCTTTTCCTTTGATTCAGAAGTGCAAATCCCTGATCCAGCATATGATAGATTTTTCGTCCTACTTCTATATCGACGCCATCATACATCAGTGCATCTGCACTCTCTGCCAGCACTGCTGCTGCAAGAGATGCTCTTGTTGAGTTCTACGTGAAGCTCAGGTCTCTTGGAGGAGAAGGAAAGCCTATGCCTATCACTCCCCGGCAACTTGAAGGGTTGCTGCGGTTGTCACAGGCGAGTGCAAGAGCCAGACTCTCTCCGAAGATAGAGAAATCAGATGCTCTCAAGGCCATCAGAATGGTTGAGACGTGTCTTCGTCATGTTGCGTATGATCCAGAGACCAGCGTCTTTGACATTGATCGTGTGTGCTCTCCGATGAGCAAACAGAAACGGGACATCATGACCGAACTGAAATCCACGATCATCGAGAAAGGTTCCGGAGATCCGGTGTATCTCGGCATCATATTGGAAGAGATGGAGCGGCGTGGGTTCGCCACGTCCAAGGTGGAGAAGATCATGGAAGAGGGGTATATCAACGGTGCGTTTACAGAACCGCGTCGTGGGTATTACAAGGTTGTCTGACGGAGCAACCTACACCCTTAATTTGCCATACGCCCATGTTATTGTATGGGCCGGGCAAGACCGAAGTTTGATCAGTGGATCCATGTACATTGTAAAGGATGTTCGTGCAGGTATCAGCAGATGGGAGACTTCACTCGTATCGAGATCACGAAGCGGACTGATATGAATGTACATGACACATGTAGGTGGTGGAACAAATTTTCAGTGAAGGATGTTTTCTGTGGTTACGCTTAGTATTTATAATCTTGTTTTTCATTTATATGCTAGAGGAAGATTATATATATTGGAA
>SABF01000409.1 GCA_009929095.1 Erysipelotrichia bacterium | reverse complement strand
GGATAATGCATGCCGCCGACAATGCGCATATATCCGCCAGCAAGAGAAACAAACAGCAGAATAATGCCGGCAGGCACATTAACCCTCAGCACCGCCATGGAAATTACAGCTGCGGAAAAAATGTGTCGGCTGGGCATAGATTCCCCACTTTTATCTTTGGAAATCAGCACATCCAGATTCCAGTCTTCATATGGTCTGCTGCGATTTATCTTAGCCCGAATCAGCGTCAGCAGCCAAAAGGACACAGCCGGAACAAGCAGCATCTTCCACACTGCCGGTTCATGCTTCAAAAAAGAACATATCAAAAGAAGTGGATACACCCAATAGAAAATCAGCGTATTCAATCGGTTCAGCAGCTTCAGTGTCTTTATCCGCTTGTTATCTCTGCGATACCAGGCTGTTATCAGCTCATAGAACTGATCATAATGCGATTTGATGCTATGCATGCCTATCCGACTTCAGGATGCCGTAAATGCAGTCATCGGCAATGCCCTGATTATTATGCGCATGCTGTCTCAGAGTTCCTTCCAGTGTCATGCCGCATTTCTTCATTACCATGCCGGAATGCGGATTATGAGGATCATGATCGCTCTGCACGCGATTGGCATCAACTTCCTCAAAGAAGAAGTCAATGATCCTGTTCAGAGCTTCTGACATATACCCCTGATGCCACCACTTCTTCCCAAGGCAGTAGCCAATCGTCACTTCGTTCATTTCTTCATTTATGCCTACTGTGGAAATATTGCCGAGCAGCGTATGATCACTCTTCAATTCCATACCCCAGTGATAGAAATCGGGCTGAGAATAACTGTCAGACCACATTCTGCATATCTTTTCAGTTACCGACACGCTGGCATGCGGAGGCCAGGTCAAAAACTTAGTTACTTCAGGATCAGAAGCCCAGTTTTCATATATTTCAGGTGCATCCTCTACACAGATGCGACGCAGTATCATTCGTTCTGTTTCCAGTCTCACTGTTCCCTTGTGCTTCATTCTGATATCCTCTTTTCCTGTCTCTATTTTACAGGGGAAAAAGAAATATTTCATCTCAGCTGACGCTGGTCCAGCCGCATCAGCAATCCTGCATGCACATAACCCCCCGCCGAGAATTACCGCTGCTTCAGCCTTTTTTCTATCTGATTTGGATTCCCCTTCAAATCAGACAGAGGAAAGAAAGGAATCGATCGGGTACTGCAGATGCATGAATATCAAGTGTTTCCGTATCAGATAAGCCTGTATCTATTCAAAACCATACAGTCCATATTATTCAGAACCGTAACTGCATCCATGGACTTTCAGCTGAGGAAAGATAGATCCAGTGAGACTGCTTATGCTTATGCTTATGCTTATGCTTATGCTTATGCTTATGCTTATGCTTATGCTTATGCTTATGCTTATGCTTATGCTTATGCTTATGCTTATGC
>SABF01000408.1 GCA_009929095.1 Erysipelotrichia bacterium | reverse complement strand
GACATACGCTTTCAGAACAGGCTCTTTGTCAGATCCAGTCCATTCCAGGCGGCTGGAATGTCAGAAGACTTTCCATCGCGCATGACGGCGCAGAGATCAAGGAGATCGACTGATGGCCTCTGATTATCTGATTGTCAGTAAAAGAATCCTTCCTGATTATCTTGAACAGGTTATTAAAGCCCGCGATTATCTGAGCCAGCGCCAGGCCTCATCGGTGACTGAAGCCGCAAAGATGGCCGGCATCTCGCGAAGCACTTTTTATAAGTACAAGGATTTTGTTTATACCCCGGATGAGACCCGCTATCAGAGAAGAGCGAACATGTCTCTGGTGCTCTCTCATGAAACCGGAAGTCTTTCTGCTGTACTGACCGCTCTTTCCAAAGCCGGCATCAGTATCATTACCATTTCTCAGTCAATTCCACTTGCTCATACTGCTTCTGTTACGATGTCCCTGGATCTGACTGCCAGCCGTTTGACCGCAGATGAACTGATCCTGCTGCTGAAAAAAATACCGCAGGCGATTTCAGTGCATCTTGATGCAATGGAGTAAATGAGGGTAACATATATCTGTTCAGCGAACTGCCGGATGGTTCTTCAGAACCCGAAATCCGAACACAGTTCATACAGATGCCGATGATTCTGTCAAAGCATAGTTCTGGATCGGCATAGAAACCGGCAGTGCACCTGCCAGAACGTGACATCAGTCACTGGAAAGAGGAGTAAGTTCATGATTGTCATTGAAATGGAAAACGGAAACATAATCAAAATAGACCTGGACAGCACAGCAGCCCCGATCACTGCAGCAAACTTCACCAAGCTGGTTAAAGAAGGCTTCTATGACGGACTGACGTTCCATCGTGTCATTCCCGGATTCATGATTCAGGGCGGTGACCCAAAGGGGAACGGCACCGGCGGATCCTCGAAAAATATCAAGGGTGAATTCAGCGCCAACGGCATCGCCAATCCTCTGAAACACACGCGCGGCGTCATCTCCATGGCACGAGCTCAGGATCCCAACTCCGCATCCAGTCAGTTCTTCATTATGCATGCGGATGCACCGTATCTTGATGGCAGCTATGCCGCATTTGGACATGTCATTGAGGGAATGGAAACAGTTGATGAAATTGCATCTGTCAGAACAGATGGACGGGATAAGCCAATGATACCGCAGATCATGAAGCACGTCCGCATCGAAGACTAATCTGAAATGACGGAACGCCTGTGTCCTCCATGATACAGGCTTTTCATTTGTCATTTCCCATTCAAGCCAGGCCGCAATGAGATTTTCAGTCTTTTCTGCTGAATGATATTCAGAAGAACACTTTTTGCTGCCCGACACCACTTGATCAGACAGCCCCGGCAGCTGGCACAGGCATGCTGGGAATGAATACCGGAAAGCTGCGCATCGTTGCCTGTTTTTTTCCTGATG
>SABF01000070.1 GCA_009929095.1 Erysipelotrichia bacterium | reverse complement strand
AGACAGTACTATCCATGGATCATATACGGATGCTGTTTGCCACACAGCAGAAACTCTGCCAGGCAGAAGCTGGCTATGAATATTTTCGAACCGAATTGGAAACAGTGCTTTCTACCTTCAATTCCCCCTCAGAAAAGAAGAATGACAGCCGGAATAAAACCAGTGAAGAACGGCGCCTGCTGCATAATGTCTGTGTAACAATTGCTCATAAGATGTATCTGGATCGCTATTTCTACGAACACGCCCCAGTACCGGAAAAAGAAGAATCAGAAGCAGAATAAAGGCGGAGTATAAGCAGACTTACACTCCGTCTTTTTTTGGATATCCCCGCTTCATGACTGCAGAAGCCAGAATGCTGAACACTGAAATTATCAGAACTGACACTGTCAGATATGCATTCTCCGGCAGAATGTACCAGGCTAAGACAATCACCCCCATGCCAAGGCATCTGCCAGCCGCAAGATAAGTTTCTCTGGCAATGACTCTGCCAGTAATGTTTTCTGTTTTCTCATATTCACCAATCGCCTCCATGCCGATCAGTGAGTAACAGTTCCAGTAATACCCTGTTGAAAGCGAACTGGCAAAGCCGAAGAACAGTGCGCCATACAGGTTGGGCAGCAGCACCAGCACTATTGTACTGGCCGCTGTCCACCAGGAACTGCAGACATAGCTGGAAATGACCCTCTCCTTCGTCAGTGTTCTAGAGCACATTGCATAGCCGATGACTGTCAGCACGGCAAATACAGACAGCAGCGTACTGTACAGACTGCCGCTGGAGCCCACTGCATTGTAGACCAGCAATCCTGACAGCATCAATGCCAGAGAATTGCTGACGCCAAATAGGAATGTACTGATCGAATTGACTTTCCAAAGACGGTCTTGCGAACGATGACCCGATAGACTCAGACAGTGAATGACGCTGAAATTCTGTGACTTGTTATTTACTTTTACCTGAAAGGCAATGATTGCCAGAATAATGTATATCACCAGAACAGCCTTGAAGATGGTGACGCAGCCGACAGTATCATTCGGACTGCCGGCGATGATGATGCCGGAGATAACCGGTGCACAGATGCTCATAATATTGCTGAAGATACCGATAATGCTGAGAAACCAGGTTCGATCTTCCATATCTGACACCAGCTGATTGAGGCTATTCACACTGCACCAGTAAAAACTTTCTCCCATGCCGCAGAGCAACGCTGCTATATAGATCAGAATCGGATAAGCGTCAAAGAAAGAATTCAGAAGCAGAACTTCCAGCAGCTGGGCGGTCAGAATAACAAGTCCCAGTGTCAGCGGCCGAGAGTAGCCATGCTTTACTGCTATTTTCCCTGCCAATGTAAAAAACAGCGGATAGATGCCAATTCTCACCGCTGTATAGACTGCCATCACCACAAGGGATCCGGTATAGGTATATAGATAAACATTCATGAAGACTGATGACATCTGACTGCACAGGGTAAAGATACAGTTGACAGCAATCATCAGCAGTTCATAGCTGCTTAATTTCTTCATCTAGTGTCCTGAGAGTGATTTCTGCATTCATCAGTGTTTGTTATTCCAGGTTCCGCCACCCTTCACCAAGAATCTTTACCTGATCCGGGCCAAAGGTTCCTGGTTCATAAGGATAAACCGGCAGATGTGCACTGCGATAGTAGGTTCGGATGAAATTCATATATCGCCATGCAAGTTCAATTTCAGCCCATGGTGTAAAGCCATCATGGCCGCCATTCATACAGGTATATAAGTACTCCTCGTATGCCTCAACCGTATTCATCCGCATATGATCATTGCTCGATACGCAGTATTTCATTCTGGCTGTATCTGTCAATCCGGATGTTCCAGGCTTTTTCACATTGATCTCCAGCCATACTTCCTCACTTGGCTGGAAACGCAGAACAAGCGTATCTGGTCTGCCGCCATTGACTGCCCGGAACGTGACTGACGCTTCAATCTCTCGCGACCGGCATTTCATTCCTGCTCTCAACAGCAGCGGTACATCTTTCAGTCTGCCCTGATCCAGTGTCAGCCGCAGCGCGGCAAAGGTCTCTGTATCAGAATCCGGTCTGATGCCTTCTTTGGTTCGGTAACCGGCATACTGGCCAAAAACCGCGACATTTTTAATCTTGGTTTCATGTATCTGATGAAGACTGTTCAATACAGCAATGCGCTGTTCTTCAATATTGCCGCCAAATGGGTCTTCAACAGCCAGCGCAGAAAGAATCGGCAGCACATGGCTCTGGATATCATTTATGATACAGCCCGTCCGGTCATAGTATTCTGCCCGACTTCCAACCCCTTTGGTGTCCAGCACGGAAATCTGGATATGTTCAATATGCTCTCTGTCCCAGAGATTTTCTATCATCGGATTATTCCTGCGCAGTGCAAGAATGCTCTGCAGCGGTTCTGCCCCGAGATACTGATCCACACAGTAAATATGCTCTTCCTTGAACCGGTCTGCCAGTCTGCGATGCAGCATGGATGCATGTTCCAGATCTGATCCATATGGTTTTTCAATCAATATCCGTATTTCATCTGCGTCATCCATGCCTGCGAGAATATCTGCAATAGCATCATCATATTCTGGCAAACAGCACAGATATGCCAGATGGGAAGCATATCCGGTATCCTGAAGTATCAAAGAAGGATTCTGATAATCGATCTTCTCATAGCGAATCAGTTCCAGGAATTCTTTCAAGTGGCTGCTGATATCCACGCAGGCAGAGATACTCTCCTGAGCAAGCCGCCTGTAATCTTCAGTGGCAAGATCAAGACTGTCTGCCGCAAGGATTATGCTGTCACCGGAAATATCATGCCGTTCATACAGCTGATACAGCGCAGGAAGAAGCTTCTGCAGAGCCAGTTTGGCTCCTGCTCCAAATAGATCAACACGTGTCTTCATAGTGCCTCCCGATCTATTGATCATTTAATTTCAGTGTACACGATTTATGGTAAAAAAAGGAGACACTGTTGTGTCTCGCTCGATCAGGCAAATTACTTAACGAGATCTTTCAGAGTTTTGCTGGCTTTAAATGAAGGAACCTTTGCGGCCTTGATCTTGATCTTCTCTTTGGTACGCGGGTTAATTCCTGTGCGAGCAGCTCTCTTCTTGATGGAGAACTTGCCGAAGCCATTGATATCAACAGTTCCGCCCTTTTTCAGTGTCTTTGCTGCTTCGTCAAATACATAGTTGACTGCTTCGTTTGCGGCTTTCTTGGTTAATCCCTGAGCTGCTGCGAGTTCATCCGCCAGCACCTTTTTCGTTAAAACCTTAGCTTCCTTTGCCATGATAATATAATCTCCTTTTGTTCAGACATTTTCTGGACATAATCATTTTACAGCATGAAACAGTGATTTCAATAGAAATATGAGCTGAATATGTGATTCCAATGCGGTTTATTACACATTTCCACATATAGGAACCGTCTGGTTTTTCTCTGTCAGATTACAGCCGGTTCCAAAAAATGTAAATCCGTATTATTCCCTAAAATTAACCCGGCAATAGCAGCGCGAAGAAATTACGGAAGAGACAGGATAATTATCCAGCCTTCAGACTAAGCGAGATACTGATGATAACTGCCATCATTGCTATCCTTAATGCAATTTCGATCTTCATCTTTTCTGAACAGGCTAAAAAGATCAAGACTGCAGCATGCCCTGCCAATTGCAGATCATTGAAGTCTGAGCTGATATCTGCGTATATGAAAGTCGGCGATCGTTTCTATCTCAGCCAATACCGAAGTGACATCGGATACTATACCGTCTGGAATGGAATCGTCAGTTCAAGGACAAATACCGGCGACTCCTATAATGTCATCCCAGCAGATGACCATGCTCTATACGGGAATGCTGAAGATCAGACATACAAAGGCGCACCGCTTTTATACAACAAGCTGCCCACTCCAGACTGATGGACAGCTTTCTGAAACAGCATGAAGATTGTTCTTAGAATGCACTAAGTATCTTTGGCAGATCCTGTGTCGTAATAATTCCCATAGGAAGTTCCTCGCATCTGCCATGTTCAGTTATAATAACCGCCGGAGTCTTTTTCCCCGCTCGAATAGATCGATCAAAATAACTCAGCATATTATCAAACGAAATATCTTTTGGCACAAAGACCACTCGGTCACTCATACCTTTGGTCATGATTTTCCCTACCTGATTCTCAGTGTCGTGGTACAGACCCCAGTGAGCAATTGCCTCTAAGGTCAGCAGTCCGACAAAGTGTCTTCCTTCATAGACCGGTATCTTGGTGGTGCCCAGATGATTCATTATCTGATAAGCATCTTCAATTCTGTCTTCCGGCTTCATTTTCTGCACTGGCTTGCTGGCATATCTCAGAACATTCCGCTGACTGATCAGCTGGGCAGCAATCTGTTCAATGTCCATAGTCACCCGATCGCTTGGCTCAGCAATAATTTCACGGTTTCTGTCACGCTGATGAACGAGTGCATTGCGCAGTTCGTTGTATTCCCTAAGATCTTCCTGATGCGCGCGGATAATCCGGCTCTGCTTCGCACAGTCTGACAGAAGCATGCTGAAACTTCGATATTGACTGCTCTGCACAATGCAATTCATCGATGACTCTATGGAAACATAGGCATTCAGAAATCGGACTGCATTAGTCTGTGACATAGACCGCTTTCAGAGCCGCATAATACTGCTTCGCTGCTTTTTTATATCCATTCTCAGATGCCCAGGTATCCACATCACTCTGATTGGTGACATGAATTCCAGTACTGACAACAACCGGTGCATCACACTGCTGCATCAGCCGCAGTGTTTCTTCTCCATAATCTTTGAGATCTGCTTCATCTGCATAGTGAATCTGAAAAGTATTGGACTTTACCGGCCGGTAATACAAATATCCGACACTTGGTGTCCAGACATCTTCGGTAAAAGACGCTTTGATCTGATCCGCCAATGCCAGACTCTGATCATGATATGGAGATGTCGGCACATTGGCATAGATCTTCATACCGCTTTCCTCCGCATTTCTGCTGCCTTCAGAACGAATGCACAGTACCACATCCGGCTTGTCTGCATTGATCTTCTCCGCCCGCTGATCTACCGATCCCGCAGTACCTGCTTCATGTGTTCGAAGCACTTTGAAATTACCGTCTTTTTTAAGCAGCAGCTCCAGTGCATCTACTGTCTTCTCATTGTATTCAGCAGCAGTGATGATGCCCTCATCTCCGGGCTGATCCCCGCCAAATGCCGCATCAAGTTCAACTGTAATCTGTTTGCCAACTGTTTTGGCAGATGTCATAAAATGTCTGATCAGAAATACAGAAGAGAAGATAATGGCAATTGCCAGAATGGCAATCAGCACTTTTTTCTGACTGATCTGACGCTGAATCTTCTGATCATTCGGTTCTGTTTCTTTTTCCGTTTTGCGGTTTGTGTTATTCTCGCTCATATTTTAACGATATTTCCCTTCAAGATCTTCCAGTTTTGCATCAGCTGATATATGGTCCAGAATCAGTTTCATCAGCTGTTCCATTTCCTCGTGTTCACGATAGTCGGCACTCACCATGTAATCTGCCCGATGATCGTCAATCAGTCTGCTGGCAGTAATGCCTGCTCTGGCCGAATCGGGATTGTACACAGCAATGGATTTGCCGCCATGCTGCTTAACCAGTTTCATGCACGGCACATCCGTCAGTCCGTCAGCCACATATATCATTCTGCTGAATGGGATCGGCCGATTCTCCGCTGGCGTATAGGCATTCAGATCACTGTCATTTGATACATCAAGCACCTGCTTATTGATTCGGAAAATGTACTGTGTCTTCGTTGTGTAGTTTACGGTAAGTGCCGGCCACTGCGCATTGCCCTCTTCATCGTAATAATAGCGGCAGGCATATATTTTCTTAAACTCTTTAGCAATCGACGTTCCTTCAATGATTTCACTCATTCCGCTTGAGATAACGTAATGTTCCACTTCCAGCCCCAGCGAACTGCCGTATGCATTGATTCTGGAAAACCAGGTATCCACGCCCTTATACAGTTCTATGGTGCTGCCGAGATTTAAAAAATCACTGCGGGAAAGCTTCCGTCCCTGATCTTCATACTTCTTTTTCAGGCAATAAAGATAGGCACTGATTCCGTCCATGCCATTTTCGCTGCTCAGCTGAGTAACTTCCCGCCAGAAATCCTCTGGACTCTCATAGCCAAGGTCAGGAATCAGACTGTATTCCTGCATATCTCGAGTGCATAATGTTTTATCAAAATCGTACAAAACCGCTGTCTTTTTCATACATGAAATATTATACACGTTCCAAAGAACCAAAAGAAAGACACTGCCGGTTTTCAGCAGTGCCTTGTTTTATTACTTGATTTCCAGAAGTTTCTGAATGCCAGCCACATAGATCTCTGCCTGTTTCAGCAGTTCATCGATGGAGCACCATTCATCCGCATCATGAATATGATAATCATTGCCCGGGAAAGCACAGCCAAATGCAACTGTGTTCTCAATTCCCTTAGCATAGGTACCGCCGCCGATGACCAGCGGCTTACTCTCCATATCCCCTGTTGTTTCCTGGTAAGCGGACACCAGCGCACTGCACAGCGGAGAATCCGGTGCATAGAACAGCGGTTCCACGCCAGCCTTGACATCAGCGATACCGCCATCATCTTCCTTGTGTTCCTCAATCATCTTGAGAACCTGCTTGCAGCACATGGTGACTGGAAAGCGGATATCAATGCTTCCTTCAACTGCTCCATCCTTCATATGTATGACACCGTTATTCAATGTCAGCGCTCCATACTCATCAGAGCACTTGCAGCCAAGTCCTTCGCCATCAGTATTCAGACCGAAGTGTGAGCAGTAGAAGTCCACAAACGGATCCTGGAAGCCAGCATTCTGCAATCCAGTAAATAAATGGGAAATCGCGTTTTTGCCTATTTCCGGAGTAGACGCATGTGCAGCCTTCCCAATAACGGTGACTGTATCCTCAGTCTCCCCTTCTTCCAGTGTGTAATTCAGATTGGCATTATTGAAGTAATCGCCAAGCTTCTTTGGAGAATAACTGTTTTTCGCAATCTTCGCTGTTACCTTACTGCATACAATATTGCTGGCAATTCCGCCTTCTACATCAATCAGGCTGGTATTCTTGGAACGATAGGTGCCGTGCAGCATACCCTTTTCTCCATTGATGATTGGGAAATCACCATCCGGAGTAAATCCATAGTCTACACTGCCCTCATGTTCCACATAGTATTTCAGATTTTTGGATCCAGTCTCTTCGTTTGTGCCCATGATCAGGCGAATTCGGCGGTTCAGCGGAGTCTTCATATCGCGAAGAACTTTCATGGCAATCATGCTTGCAACTACAGCGCCTTTATCATCACTGACTCCACGGCCATAAAGAATGCCGTCTTTCTCAGCCATTGTATACGGATCAGTACGCCAGTCTTCCCTGACTGCCGGCACAACATCCAGATGTCCGATGATGCCAATCACCTGATCGCCTTCACCCATTTCAGCATAACCAATATAGTTGTCGAGATTGACTGTCTTGAAGCCATCCTGTTCCATCATTT
>SABF01000069.1 GCA_009929095.1 Erysipelotrichia bacterium | reverse complement strand
CAATTACATAGAGGTCATCCGGATTGAAATTTCGACCGCCGACACTCTGGATCGTAACTCTGGAACCAGGCCTGGCCGGTTTATAGTAAGAAGAATTCGGATATTCTTCTCCATTTTCATAGGCCACTGAAGTATCTACTGTGAACTCTAAACCGGATACCTGAGGGAATGCAACCAGTGCATCCGGAAGACTGAATGTCGCAGCTTCCAGTGCTTCCAGCAGTTCTGCACCGGTTACTTTCAGAGTGACAACTGAATTGCCAAACGGAAACACACTCTTTATGGTAAGCCAGCTGATATCACCCTTGGCAATGGAATCTCTGATTGAACCGCCGTTGAGAATGCACGCATCCACATGCTCTGCAGAATTCGCCGATGCCGCATACATTACCGCATCCGCTGTAAAGTCACCGAGATTGGTTTCTCTGGAGCGCAGGTCTTCCTTCGCACCGTCAAGATCAACTGCTGAACTTGCAATCACTTCTGAAAATGTCTGATTGATCTCTTTATTGTAATCAGAGATCTCCGTGGCAAGCTCTGCATCCTGGTCAGCCGCCGGAATCAGTTTTGCTTCCACATGTCCATTCGCTTTGATTGTCATCCGGCCAAGATTGTGTCCATTGCAGCCGGTCTGCACCAGCAGTGTATCGTTCACCATCTCATTGACTTCCGTATGACTGTGTCCATCAATCAGCACATTAATCCCTTTGGTGTTTTCAATGACATCGATGGATCGATTCGGAGAAGCGGAATCATAGACGCCAAGATGACCAAGACAGACAATCAGATCACAGCCCTGTTTCTTTAATTCATCAATCTGATTCTGTGCACACTGGTACAGATCTTCTCCCTGAGCAAAGGAGAGGCCTTCAACATTCTTCGGTGAAGTTCCGGTCATTGTCTGCGGTGTTTCAAGACCGAACACGCCGATCTTCATGCCGCTGGATGTTTCAAAGATATGATTCGCATCCAGCAGAAGTGTTCCATCTGATGTTCTTGTGATATTCGCTGCCAGAATCGGAAAATCTGCTGTCTGAGCATTCTTCAGAAGCTGATCAGATCCATAATCAAACTCATGATTGCCCGCTTGCATCAGGTCATATCCGGCTTCACTCATAAACCTGATCACTGAAACTCCCATATCAAGATTTACAATAGGTTCACCCTGAGTATCATCACCCGCTGAGAAAAGGAATGTATCATACCCTTCCTCAATCAGTTTCTGCTTTTCTCTGGCAACTCTCGCCAGGCCCCAGCTCGGTTCAGAAGTATCATTGATGATTCTTCCGTGTACATCATTAGTAAACAGAATAACAGCTGCAGTTTCACTATTCGCAGATGTCGGAGCTGCCGTGCATCCGGCAAACATTGCTGCAGTCAGCAGAACTGTCATCAGCTTCTTAATTATGATCATCGTATGGCCCCCTGAAATAAACATAATCAGTATATCATTGACTGCAAATGGCATACCAGTAGTTACAAATACTTTTCTATCAGGTAAAATATGTATCGGAGCGCCTATGAGTCCTTTCACACTTGCGTCAGTTATGATCGATACACTGATTATCGGTATCCTGATCATCCGTGTATCCAAACATTTAGATCGACCGGAAAACAAGCTGTTCTTTCTGTTTCCGGCTGTTTTAATTATGTCGGCAATAGCTCTGGATATAACAGACACCGCGAATGCGCCTCACTACAAGGACAGGCTGCTGTCTCTTGAAACTGTACACACAATCGGAGTTTATCTGAAACTTTCCGTTTCCTACCTTGTCGCAATCTATGCCAGAGTCCTGGCAAATCTTAATCAGAATAAGAATCACAGATCTATGCCGCTGATCCTGCTCTCTCTGCCGATGATTACCGCACTTGCGGCCGGTTTTTTATTTCCCCAGTATCATCCGATCACCTACTATGATACGGAATTTGTGATTCACAGCGGCCCCATGAGCATTCCCTATCATCTGATAGCATTGTTCTATCTGGCCTATGGATTCTTCCTTCTCTATCATCGCCGGAAGTCTATTTCCGGAACAGCGATGTGGACTGCCTGTCTGCTGATTCTGTTTTCTGCCCTTGGAGCGCTTATCAATTTCAAACTTCGGATTGTCAACTTTGATATTTTCTTCTACAGCGTTGCCTGTCTTGTCATGCTTTGCATCATCCTGGATTCCAATGAGATGATCACGATTCTGAAAGAAAAGAACAGGCAGGTGACGGAGATCACCAAACAGACGATTGAATCACTGACTTCCGCCATTGAAGCCAAGGATGAGTATACAGAAGGCCATTCTGCCAGAGTATCCGAGATTTCAATCCAGCTGGCCGAAATGATGAATATGAAACCGGAGCAGCGTCAGAATCTGTACTACGCTGCCATGCTTCATGATGTAGGAAAAATCGGCATCAGAAAATCTATTCTGAATAAACCGGGCAGACTGAATCAGGAAGAGTATGACATCATCAAGACGCATACCCTTATTGGAGAAACAATCACCAGCAAAATCACGCTGGTACCGGAAATTCAGCAAGCTGCCCGCTGGCATCATGAACGCTGGGATGGCAATGGGTATCCGGACGGACTGGCCGGTATGAGTATTCCGCTGATTGCCCGTATCATCGGCGTTGCTGATGCCTATGATGCCATGAGCAGAAGCAGGGTCTACTCTACAGCGAAAGATCCCGCTGAGATTTATCAAGAATTCAGCAGTCTGCGTGGAAAACAGTTTGATCCTCAGATCAGTGATCTAATGCTTTCTCTTCTGGAAAAAGAATATCCGGAACTTAGAAAGTGATTATTGTTTCAGCATAAAAGAAGGCATTCAATCATCAGAGATACTTCACTGATGATGAAACGCCTTCTTTTTGATCTGCCTCACTTTTTCTGATCTGTTGTTTCCTTTGTTACGACAACTGTCTTCTTATGTTCTCTTGGGCATATTTCAGTTTTAAACTTGGAACAGTGCGAACAGTTCGCCTTGGCACAGTAAACCAGCTTTGCCGGACATTCAGAGACGGCTTTTTTGCGGTCTCCGACTACTTTGCAATCCTCGTCGTCTGCATAGATGCATTTGAATTCTTCGCACATTTCATAGCTGCGCCGTTCAGCGCGGAATGTTCTTTTCTCCATTTATGATTACCTCTTCTAAATCAGTTTAATTCTACTATGAAACATGAAGAACTGCATCTATCAGTGACTTCTCTTTCGTCTGCGAATTATCTGCCAGTCATAAAATGCTGATCCGGTTTTGCCTTCTTCCGGATATTCATCCTGGCTGATATCAATCATGACATGACCGCAGGCGTTGATGATCTTTGTGCCAGACGAATGTTCGCATGATCTTTGAAAATCTCCATATTCCTGATGTACATGACCGTGAATCATGTAAGCCGGTTTCCATTTTTCCAGCAATGCATTGAAGCACTCAAAGCCACGATGCGGCATATCTTCCATATCACCATACCCAGCTGCCGGGGCATGTGTCAGAAGAATATCAAAACCTCCGGTATATGAAAGCGTTCCGCTTAGTTTGCGAATCCGCTTAGCCATCTCTTCTTCTGTATACATATCTTCACTGTCACGATAGCGGAATGATCCGCCTAAGCCAAGAATCCGCAGACCATGGTAATTAAATACTTCATCATCAATGTCATCACAGCCAGATGGCGGTCTGCGATCATATACCCCGTCATGATTGCCGCGCACATAAAGAAGAGGCCGATTTACCATTGTTGTCAGAAACTGCAGATAATCAGGATCCAGATCTCCGCAGGAAAGAATCAGATTCACACCTTCCGTTTTATCTTTAGTGTAATAATCCCAGAGACTTCTTTCCTCTTTGTCCGCAACCAGCAGTAGTTTCATACGCGAACTCCCTTGATTACTCCATCACCTTCGAGCTGTTTCTGAGAATGCATAGAGAGTTCATCAAATAGCGGAATGCGGCCGATAACATTATCATTCAGCCAGTTCATCCTGATAATCTCACTGCTTTCCATGCGATTTGATCCGGCTGGCTGAATCAGACTCTGCTGACTGTGCAGTTCCCCGCTGAAAGGATCCAGTGCACCGCTGACGATGCCATTGCGAAATACTTCAATCAATCTTGCGGAATAGTAGGAAAGCGAATCAGAGAGATTGATGTCAATGACTCCTGCAGAAAGACCCCACCACTCATTTAGCGCCTGGTCCTTTCTGGGCTTTCTGACATTGTCCCAGCTGCCATCAAGAATCGACCTCGCAATGCGTTCATAGTATCTGGTCCAGTTGCGAATCGGTGAAGCCAGATGGATGATATTTCCATTCTGATCTGTCTTTACCAAACCATAGTCAGGACAATCACCGCCGTCGAACGTCAGATCCAATCCGGCATAGACAGAGATTTCATGTTCATTGAGCATTCGTTTCCAGTCGAATTCCTTCAATCCTTCCCAGCCAAGATAAACTTTGATCTCGGGATCAATCATACCGGCACCGACTGCGAAAGCATTGATGCCTGACAGCACACCGTAAGAGGGACGTGTCGCAAGATACCCGACTTTATGATTTTCCGAATACACCGCTGCCAATACCCCCATAAGAAACTTCACTTCATATTCGCGCATATTATAAGTACGCACTGCATTGGATGGCAGAAGTACTGAGCAGTTGGCAAAACGAACCTTTGGATATTTCACTGCTTCCCGGATCGTGACAGTCATCGCCGAAGCTGTTGTGGTGAATATAACATCTGCTCCCTTGGCAACTGCGTCTTCAATGGCATTCTGAATCTTTTCATCATCATTGCAGTTTTCGTAATACCAGGTATGAATCAATCCCTCGTAGTAATGTTCCATGGCAATTCGGCCGATGTCATGATCACTGGCCCAGCCGGAAATTCCAAGACTCTTTTCATAGAGGAAAGCCGCCTTCATCGGGTGTTTCTCCGTAAACATCAAAGGCCTGTTCAGCAGTCCGGCAAGAAAGCTCTGGTTCATATCCGGCCCGGGATTTTCCTGAAGCACAATCTCCTGTCCGTTATTCTCCACCAGCAGTTCATTCCAGATTCCTTCCAGCCGTTTGGCAATGCTGTCACGGCTGTAGTCCAGCAGCGAGTCAAACTGATAGATCATCAGATACATCAGAAAAGCATCGCCGGTTGTTATACTCATCTTCCTTCCGGCTCTGCTGCTGTATACGCTCGCAAAACGGAAATAGGCGCCGCGTACCACGTTGATCAGGTCAGCAGGCCAGGGCTCCTCAAGATCACGCCCGATCAGAGATGCAAATTTCAGATAGGCTCCAGGTTTAGAAAATTCAATATCATAGAACGGTGCCACTTTAAAGAACTCAAGAAACTCATAGTAGCACTGAACCTCTTTATCGTCTGTTCGTTCCGGCAGTATTCTCGTCACGTCGGCACTGATGGAAGGAACATCCAAATATTTCAGAACAGAGACACGTTTGTTTCCTTCCTGAACATAAAACCGGTGCATATATTCATACACCTTAACAGCATCCCGAATTCCTTCTTCTTCCTGAATGTCATACAGACTGGACCATTTTCTCGCAAACTCACAGTCCTTCTCCATAATCGGCATAAAATTATCAGCAAACGTTCTGCGTCTGCCATCGGTTACGGTACCAACCACCATAGAAAGCGGGATTTCCATAATTGCCACACGGGATTCGCCAACTGTCTTCCTGTCCTTTAGCAGCAGATCCAGGCAGCCTAGATATGGATCTCTGTTTTCAAACTGTGCTCTGCGAAATGCACGTTCTCCAGATCGTCTCGCATTCAAGTATTCTTCCACAGACATAAAGAAATCCTCCCCAGGAAAGAATACCAGAAAAGTCGACTCTCAGATGACAAAGCTTTCATACCAGCAATGAGATCGGTCAGCATCTTCAAAGCCGATTGATCTGCTCATATTTATAAACTGCTGAATGCACTGAAACATTCGATTTCCTGGATAAGCAGCCGGAGTTCACTGTATTCTCACTTCCAGTACGTTCAAATACGGAATAATCGTATGGCATAATGCTGAAGACGGACCTTTATCTGCGGCTTTGCAGAATCAATGGTAAAATCACATATCAATTGCTGAATGACGCAATTCAGCCAGATTCCGATGATCCAAATACATCAGCCCGCGATAGAATTAACACGAAAGAAAAGAGGACTGTCATGCGCATCAGTGTGATTACCATGTTTCCAGAACTATTCGATAGTTTCCTGAATGGGCCAATCATTCGTCGAGCTTCAGATCGTAACCTGCTGCAAATTGAACTGATTGATATCAAACAGCACTCTGACGGAAGCTTTCGTCATATTGATGATTCTCCCTATGGCGGCGGGGCTGGTATGATCCTCAAGTGCGAACCGATCATGAATGCACTGAACACTGTCCGAAACAGCAGCAGTCATACTGTTCTGATCAGTCCTCAGGGAACCTCCTATACCCAGAAGAAAGCACATGAGCTGATTGCACAAAACCACCTGATTCTGATCTGCGGCCATTATGAAGGAATAGATGCGAGGATTGAAGCAGAAGCAGATGAAGAAATCTCGGCTGGAGACTACATTTTATCCGGAGGTGAGATTCCCGCAATGGCTATGATTGATTCCATTGCCAGATTATGCGGAACCATTCGAGATACCAGCACAAAAGAAGAATCCTTTGAAAATGGACTGCTGGAGTATCCGCAGTATACTAAACCAAGAGAATTTAAAGGAAAATCAGTACCAGAAGTGCTTCTTTCCGGCCATAATGAGCGCATCCGAATATGGCGCCTGAAAGAGTCTCTCAGAAGAACACTTCACAAACGTCCTGATCTTTTAGCAAACAGAACACTGACTGAGGAAGAACTGAATCTTCTGAATGAAATTCAGATGGAAGAACATCTGCCGAATCCCAACTGACTGTGATACAATTTTACCGTTGAAATAACGGGGGCGTAGCTCAGCTGGGAGAGCGTACGGTTCGCATCCGTAAGGTCGAGAGTTCGATCCTCTTCGTCTCCACCAAATGTGTATTGGACGAACACCTATTGTTTTGCCGGCGGTTTCGCCGTCAGGTGTCCGCTCTGATGCAGATCAGAAAGACGCCATCTTGGTCATTTGACCGAGATGGCGTTTTTCCATGTCTGCGTTCATTTTCTTCTGATCCGCACATTCGACTTCCCGTGCCTTCCCTCCTACAATGTAGGCAGAAATTATTAGGGAGGTTTAATGATGAAAAAGAAATATCATATTGCACTAGACGCCTTTGAACGAAGGATCGTTGTGAACTGCCTGAATGAGATGCGTAATGAACTAATATCCAAAGGCAAGTACACGGAAGATTTAGACATAATTTTTCTAAAAGTAATTGATGCGAAAACGAAACGGTTCAGCGTAATCCATAAGGAGGCATGAGCAATGGAGACACATATCATTGATGAGAAAACCGGTATCCCTTATACCCTTGTTGGCGACTATCACCTGCCGTGGGGCGACCTGCATGATGTTGAGCCGGAACAGCGCCCAATCGGTATCTGGGGCCGGCGGCACTTGCAGTATATCAAGCGGTATCGTCGGTCACTCTACAC
>SABF01000068.1 GCA_009929095.1 Erysipelotrichia bacterium | reverse complement strand
CCATGGATCATTTTCGTTTCACCGAGCGCGTCTGATACTGTTCTTCAGGAGACTCTTCCAGAAACACATTTCCAAGTTTCTTTATTCCATCCGACATAAACAAAAGAGCTTTCTTTGCACATCTTCCTTTAGTCTCCTTAAGAATCACTCTGTAATTTGCACGGAATTCCCTTGGGTCAAGACGATACTCGAGAATCTCTTAGTATCCGTCCACACTTGGGAAGAGTGTACTGCTGAAAATCACCGTAAAGATTTCTTGGCATTTCAAAAGTTATTTTCCTAAACGGGTCACCATCTTCCGCATACAGAATCCGTGTATAAAATGGCTGAAATTGTAACCGACAGTATTCAATTTCTCTTAATCTAAGAAAAATGTCAGTTTGCTTATACAATTCATTGATTGCATATTCCAGTTCTTTCATCATCAATTCAGGCATCGGATAGATTTGCATCCTGCGCTGCTTCCTTACTAAATTATCAATAATATCAGACATTGAAATCTCGTTTTAATAGGATTATTTTACAAAAAATCATTTGAATACAAATATGGAATCCTTAGTTGTATATACATACAAAGATACATGAATCATGTCTCGCAGGACAACTGTATTAGAATTGAAAATATTTCCATTATTGTTTAAGGCTCGGAAGGTGGTAAAGACAGAAAAAGCTTTTGTTAAGCCTTCTCTATTTGAATGAATGGTAAGTGCTAAGTGACTCGAATCCATGATCATTCTATGTCGAGGAAGTACTCTTCCAACTGAACTGAGCACATATTCGTCAAAAATTGTAAAATAAAAATGTGATAATAATATCTGAAGTATAACAGTACTGATTAACAAACAGAATCTGGATGTGGTCTATTGGCCGCATTTTTCGTTTGTACACCATTCAGATTCACTCGAATTAAGTGTGGATGATCATTGTATGGAAACCTGTACAATAAGATAATAAATATGTATAGAAGTGGCTGCATCACAGAATTTGATAATTAATAAAGTGCGCCTGTTCCGATATGAAACAAATTAAGTATTTGCTTTGGACAAATTAACAATATTGTTTCTAAATGAAACATAAAAATATCATTGTTCGTTGTTTGACAGCGCTTTCAAAGGTAAATTGTAAGTGTCAAATAGATTGCTGGATACATCATCGAATTCAGTCACAATCAATCTTCTCGAATTCAATATTGATTGGAGCGCTTGATTGAATACAAGGATTGCAGACAGCTGAGAAAGGGGCATAGCTTCGAAGAACAGTATGAATCAATGCGGTGGAAACAGTATTAGTGATCAGCTCAATATGAGTAAAGGAGAAAATAGCAAATGACAACATCAATGATTATTACATTGGCAGTAGTAATACTGATGATTGCAGTTATCATCAGCGATAAACTTCCGTTTGGAGCTCCTGCCATTCTGGCGGCGGCACTGCTGGTAGTGCTTGGTCAAGCAGATATCGCAACAGCATTCAGTGGATTCGTCGATAAGAATGTCATCATGATCATGGGGTTCATGATTGCAACAGCAGTATTACAGAAAACAGAAATTATCTACAAGCTAAAGCAATGGCTTGCGAAAGTAGCAGAAACCGGTGGAATTAAAGGCTTCGTTCTTCTGATTATTGCTATCATGGTTGTTGGAAACTTCATTACTGGAACTGCATTCTATGTACTGGTCATCACATTGATGGCTCAGATTCCATATAGCAAGAAACTCCCGACTTCAAGAATTGTATTGCCGGCGGCCATGGCAACTGGCGCGACCGGCTGGCTGCCTACAGGTGTAGCACTGTTTGCGGGAATCATTGCTTCTCTCTGTGAATCGGCTGGTGTCGCAAATGCAACCGTGTCTATTGGAAAGATATGCTTAATCAGCGGTATCTTCTCCGTAATCTATCTGGTTTATGCAGTTATTGCACAGAGATTCCTCCCGGATCGAGATATCAATAACTCCGTCAAGAAGCAGACTGAAGACGAAAAAATAGAGGGAAAGTTTGAATCTACACTTTCAAAAACACAGCAGAACATTGTCTA
Organism: Erysipelotrichia bacterium; assembly: GCA_009929095.1. Taxonomy (GTDB): domain Bacteria; phylum Bacillota_I; class Bacilli_A; order Erysipelotrichales; family Erysipelotrichaceae; genus Bulleidia. The sequence continues at coordinate 5,538 of SABF01000068.1, read as the reverse complement.
TGTTCTATACATTGCCATGCTAGGTGTCATGATCTTCCTGCAGCAGATTCCGGGAGAAATCGGCTATGCAGTACCGCTGATTGTCTCGGGAGTGTATCTTGCCACTGGATGTATCGACTTCAAAGGATTCCTTGGCAATATGTTCTCACCAGTCCTGATTATGATGGCAGGCGTCATTGGAGTTGCGGCTGTAATGGCTAACTGCGGTTTGTCTGCTTTCCTTGGTCAGCAGATTGCCGGACTGCTCGGAGCCGGCCCATCGCTTCTGGTTCTTGTACTCGTATTTGCGTTTCTTACTTCAATTATGGCCACATTTACAGGTGCTTCCTTCGGATCTCTATTCGTATTCGCACCAATCGGCATTGCCCTCTGCGTTCAGTATGGCTATAATCCAGTACCGCTTGCATATGCTTGCACCATGGCGGCCTGGATCAACTTCTTTATGCCGATTGATGGCATGCCGGCGATGACCATGGGTATGGGAAAATATAAACTGATGGAGTTCTGGGCATTCACAATTCCTCTCTGGATTATTAAAATGGTTACGATTTGTGTTCTTGGCACAATCCTCCTATAACATAGTTTCTACTTCATAAGAAAATACTGCAGTCCCAGAGTTTGCCTGGTTCTGCAGTATTTTCATTTTCAAAATAGTGACAAAAGATTCATTCGTCTTTCAAAATTCTCCATAGGGTAGTTCGGCCGATGCCAAGTTGCTTTGCGGCAAGCGACTGATTGCCGCTGTTATTCTTTAGAACTCTCTCAATGATTTCCTTCTCAATTTCATGAAGAGTGCGATTGTAAGCAAGTGCCGGCTCTGAAGAACTGTGATGATCTTCTGCTGCTTCTTCTCGTTCCTGACTTAAGAGCTGCCGGATCACTGCCTCATGAATGATATGATCCTGAGCACTGGCTTCAGCTTGTGACAGAATTCGCTGAAATTGTACATAATTTCCTGGCCAGCTATAACTTTGCAGCAAGGACATGGCACTTTTTTCGATTCTTAATACTTCGTTGGGCATAATGCTGTTCAAATAATTCAGGTACAGACTTGAGATTGCCGGAATCTGATCTATAGATTCTCTAAGCGGCTGAAGTTGCACATGGTAACACTGAAATTTATCTTTAATATATCGCAACTGGGAAGAAAAAGAACCGAGATTTGAATCTCCGGAGAATATGACATGATTGCTGGTGCATAGATTCATGTGACTGATGACATTCAGCAGTTCTTTGATGAATGTGCTGCTGCAGTGATCCATATTTTTGAAGTGGATCGTGTTGCCACTAAAATACAGCGGTGACTTTTGAGAATTAAACAGGAACTCTTTTGAACGTTCACCAATCAGGGCACAGTCAATTTCCACCAATGACTTCTTTCGATTTGGGCTGTGGGTGTACATATAACTGGCAACTGCAGTGCGACCAGTACCATACTCTCCGGAAATGACAACAGGTGTGTTTGTCTGATTGTATGAGTTCAGTGCTTTCTTTAGCTCGTCCATATTTCCAGTCAAATGGTAGAAACTTGCATTAAATAGTGTTTCTGCTTCATTGCAGGTGTAATAGGAGATGCTGATGTCTTTAACCGCTGTATTTGTTTTACTGGTAGTGAAGTAGTAAGCAGTATAGGTTTCTCCAGATATTGAAATCACTGCGGATTTAATGGAGTAGAGAATTCCCTTGATTGATTTCCATGAATGCTTGGCAGTACCTTCGTGTACTTCTTCAATCATTTCTTTCAGCACATTGATAATCTCTAGATGATCATCAGGTAGCGTACTGAAATAGAGATCATTATTCGCGTTAAAGACAACTGTATTACCGCTGTGCTCACGCAGTACGGATCTCAGAAAATGATTTTCCAGACTTAGATGACTCATGTCATTAGCAAGTCCGATGGTGGCGCTGAGGGCTTCGTCAATTGAATCGGTTCCGGAGGTGATCAGGATAGCATTTAAGCCGGCATCCTGAACTGCACCGGATGATACGACATCACATATGACTGCTTGGTATTCCTTCTTCTTCAGTTCCTTTACGATGCTGTCAATGTCAGAAGAATCAATGAGAGTGTAGATATTCAAGTTCAGATTCAGCAGATCATTGAGCATCTGTACATTTCTGGTGATGCTGTTGAAACCAACAACTGCACGCTTTGTCCCGGAGTTTGCACTGAGCTGGATTGCCCGAAGAATATCGAAAAAACTGATTGGGATTTCAATGACCGGAACATCGACTTGTTCACAGAGCAGTTCGGCTGTACCACCTCTTGAAAGTACGAGATCATAATCGGCATGAAAATTGGCCTGTACCAGCCTGACTCCTTCATCTAGATTCCCAATGACTGTATCAACGGAAAGTTCGGGAAATTTCTTGGCTTCTTTTTCTATTAAACTGCTCATGCCTTCATATGGCGCAACTGCAAGAACTCGGATTGGATTGTTTTTTATACTATCTTCACGTTTCATACTGAAACAATACTTTCTTTTGACTTGCAGTGCAATATAAATGTGTTTCAAAATAAAACATAATTATAAGGACAAAAATTGTCTGGGCCAAGCATAAACGTTAGTCTTTATGTATAGAAAGGATATTCCAATGGATAGGAACATTCATAAGCCAGACCTCTTGATTCTTGCGGACGATCTCACTGGAGCTCTTGATTCCGGAGTGCAGCTGACTCAGAAGGGCGCAAAAGTAATCATCGTTACTAATAAAGGGACAATTGCTAATATTTCGGCCGATACTGATGTGATAGTCATAGACACAGAAACCAGACATCTTGACGGCAAAGATGCCGCCGTGATTATCGACGATCTAGTGAAGTATGCTCTATCAGCTGGCATTCAGCATATTTATAAAAAAACAGACTCTGGACTCAGAGGCAATGTCGGTGCAGAATTGACAGCTGTCCTCAAGGCGGGAGGTGCTGATCATCTGAACTTCATTCCAGCGTATCCAAGCGCTGATCGAAAGACGATTGACGGAGTTCATTACGTTAATGGTAAGCCGCTTTCAGAAAGTGTGTTTGCTCAGGATCCGATAGATCCCGTGACAGAGAGCAAAGTCGATGATTTGATTCACCTGCAAAGCGACGTGGAAGTGTCAAACTCAACAGATCCGGCCCCTGTGGGAATCGTTATATTCAATGCTGAAAATTCAGAAGACATGCATCGAATTGCCGATGAGCTGATAGTGAAAAACGATTTCTTCCTGACTGCTGGTTCAGCGGGGTTCCTAGAAGTGTATCCCATGAACATTAAACACAGTAAGAACAGAATTATTCCAACATTGAGTAGAAAACTGATTGTGCTGTCTGGATCGGTGAATGAAGTTACCAGGGCACAGTTGGATATGGCAGAACGTAATGGAGCAAAAAGATTCCATGTTCCGCTCGATAGCATCCTGACCGGGGATCAAAATATAGACAGGGCAGATGTATTTGCAAAAAGGATACTTGATGAAAATGATGAGACGGAATTAGTTCTGATTGATACACTGTCGGACTGCAGTCAGACAAATGCAGATATTCCGGCAGATGACAAAGCATCACGCATTGCAACCTGGATGGGTGAACTTGCAAAAGCAGTATCAAAACATTCAGAAGAACTGACAATGATGATTGTTGGCGGTGATACACTGCGGGGATTCATCAGTACCATGCATATTACGCAGATTGAGCCAATCTGTGAAATTGATCCCGGAATTGTTCTTGCACAATATCGATATGAAGAGAACTGCCGTTACATGATCACAAAATCTGGTGGATTTGGAAAAGACGTACAACTGATGAATACACTTCAATGGCTGAAGAAAGATGGAGGACAGAACAGGAAATGAAAGTAGAAAACTATAGTTTGAAAATGCCAAAGGCAGTATTTGGAGGCGTGAATTCTCTTGAGAAGATTCCTCAGATTCTTGCGGAGGCAGGCGCGAAACATGTTGCTGTATTCACAGACAAGAGTATTAAGGGGGCGGGACTTTTTACACTGATCGAAGAACAGGTGATCAATAGTGGTCTTGGATATGAGGTGTACGATGATCTACCTGCCGAACCAAGTTATATGCAGGTACAGGAGAACATAGAACGGTTCAAGAAGACAACTGCTGATTTTATTATAGCCTGCGGCGGTGGATCAGTTATTGATTCTGCCAAACTGGCTTCTATTCTTCTGACTGATGAATACGGTGTGAAAGAACTTCTTGACGAACCGACAAGAGCAAAGAACTGTGCGAAGATTCTTGCTGTTCCGACAACAGCGGGAACAGGTGCAGAATGCACACCAAATGCGATAGTCGGTGTTCCGGAGAAAGCAGTAAAGATTGGTATTGTAAATCTAAATATGATTCCTGACTACGTCATTCTGGATGCGAAACTAATCGAGCATCTGCCAAGAAAGATTGCTGCAAGCACCGGCATTGACGCAATGTGCCATGCCATTGAGTGTTATACCTCAAACAAGGCCAATCCTTTCTCAAACACATTTGCATTGGAAGCATTTGATCTTATCATGAACAATATCGAGAAAGCATGCGATGACAGCACAGCGATGGAAGAAAAGAACCGGATGCAGATTGCGGCATTCTATGGCAAAGTGGCGATCACGGCGTCTGGAACTACAGCAGTTCATGCGTTAAGTTATCCGCTTGGCGGTAAATATCACATTGCACATGGTGTATCAAATGCAATGCTGCTGATACCGGTCATGAAATATAACTATCAGGATCCTCAGTTTCAGAAGAGACTTGCAGTTGCTTGGGACAAGGCATATCATGGCGATAAAAAGTTTGAAGGCAGCGAACAGAAAGCTCACGCACTGATTGAGTGGATGAGCAGTATTGTAAAACATCTTGATATTCCAGGTGATCTGAAAGAATTTGGTGTTGATCCAAAAGATCTGGATGAACTGGTGACGGCAGGCATGGCACAGCAGCGGCTGCTAGTAAATAATATGCGCACACTGACAGACAGTGATGCAAAGAAGATTTACCTGGAGATCATATGAAAGCAATGGAAATCAAGGGAATTATTGTCCCGATCGTTACCCCATTTAATGAAGATGAAAGCTTGAATCTCGAAGCACTCAGAACTCAGATAGAACGGGAGATTGATGCCGGTGTTGACGGTATTTTCTGCTTTGGTACTAATGGCGAAGGATACGTTCTGAGTGGAGAAGAAAAGAAAACTGTTCTGAAGACAACGATTGAATCCGTTCATGGAAGAGTTCCGGTATACGCTGGCACTGGCTGCATCTCTACTAAAGAAACAATTCAGCAGTCGCTGATGGCGAAAAAAGTTGGCGCTGATGTGATTTCTGTCATTACTCCAAGCTTTGCCAAGGCCAGCCAGGAAGATCTGTACCGTCATTATGCGGCAATTGCGAAGGCTGTTGATCTGCCGATTCTGCTCTACAACATTCCGGCAAGAACCGGCAATGCACTGGAACCTGCAACAGTTACAAGACTGGCAGAGATTTCCAATATTGTCGGTGTAAAAGATTCCAGTGGTGACTGGGAGAATCTGAAACAGTATATTGC
>SABF01000407.1 GCA_009929095.1 Erysipelotrichia bacterium | reverse complement strand
GGAGAAAGAATATGAAAACAATGCCTATTTCTGGCAAAAAGTAGACACATTATATCTTTCAAGCAACCTACACATCATTCATAAAAAAGGTGAAGTCCATTCGTATTTTAAGAATATGATATATCCGGTAAACTACGGAAAGCTTGAAGATACTGCAGAAACAGGCAATACAGGCATATCTGTTTATCTTGGCAGCGGATCTCACAATGTTGTGACATCTCTGATGGTTGCAGCAGATATTCTGGAAAAGTCTCTGGATGTGAAAATTCTGGTGGGCTGCACCGATGATGAAACCGAACAGGTTCTTCGTTTCCTGAATCAGACTGACTATCAGAAGACTGTGCTGATTCGCCGCGGCAGCGAAATCCCTTCATGGGGAGTGTCCGACAACTGAGCTGCTGCATCAATAAAGCAAACCGGAAGATGATTGCCATCCTCCGGTCTTTTTTTATATTCATGATTCAGACTGCTGCTGAAGCGGTCGGCCAAGAAAGTCTCTGGTTATGCAAGCTGCACTGAGATCGTTCATCAGACTGACTGCGAGAACTCCGGCATCCCGGTATAGTTCAGTAAAACTGCGGCGATCCTTTGTGCTCGAATAACCGGGAACTTCAAAAGGCTGGTGATCCTGATTCAATGCGGGAGAGCAGTCATTCTTATTCCATAACATCATCCCGCTGATCATATGAGGCTGTTTGAATAATGACTCCATGCGATAGACAACAGCGTACTTTCCGGCAGAGGGCTTCAGGGCATCTGTTGCCCATCGGCAGTCACTGCACGCGGCGGAAATCTGTTTTGCCGGTACCTGAATATGAAAGACAGTTTCCAGTAATTCGTGGTACATCTGTGCAAGCAGGTGTGCGTCTTCTTTGGATACCGACAGATCGCTGCTCAGATTATACGGGTGATGCTTTGTACTGAGCATATACTGATCCAGTTCACCTTCAATTGTGAAATGAGCTTCGCCTTCCGGTGTGCCCGTCTTGGCATGTCTGGCATAGGCATGGTATTCCACGAGCGGATGAACCAGCGAGTCAAGAGCGTAATGGGTCAGAAATCCCATGTAGTAACTGTATAGATGCGGGTTTCCGCTGCAGTCATATTTCATGAAGCTCAATGATTCCATAATGTGTTCATTATGCATCCTGGCCCCGATTTTTCTGAGTGACCCGGGCAGAACAGACAGATGATGAAAGAAAAAAAGATCAGGACCCTGAGAACCTAGGAAATACATCGGCAGATTCTTGATCTGTCTCTGCATGGACGGGGGAAGGGAGTTGTAAACATCCCGTGAAAATTCAATGTGTGTTGTTGCAGCAGGCATGAAAGACTCCTCTTATCTTGCTACTGCTTTCATGGCAGTGGCAAATATTGGATAGAGTCGGCTGTAGATCGGCCGGCTGCTGAATTCAATGCTGGCACAGTATTTATC
>SABF01000406.1 GCA_009929095.1 Erysipelotrichia bacterium | reverse complement strand
TTTATGGATAAAAAAGAAGTTGAAGAGAAGACAAATCAGTATATTGAAACAATAAAGGCATAAACAATAAGAAAGGGGATTTATTATGCAAGCAGTATTGGATTTTATTATTCATGAAATATTCAACCAAGGTGCAATTTTCCTGGCAATGATCGCAATGATCGGATTGATTCTGCAAAAGAAATCAGCATCTGAAGTTATCCGCGGAACAATGATGACAGCTATCGGATTCTTTGTTCTAAGCACTGGAACAGGATTGATTACTGGAAATTCTATTGATGGTATTGCAGCGGCATTCAATACAATCATGCCTCAGTCAGTATCACCTGCCTCTGTAGATATTGGAGCAGAGTATGGCACACAGATCGGTATTGTAATGATTCTTGCGTTTGCAATCAACCTGCTGGTAGCCAGATTCACTAAGTTCAAGTCAGTGTTCCTGACAGGACATATGCTGTACTGGTTTCCGTTCGTATTTATTGCGGCTGGTGTTGATGCCGGACTTACAGGAACCAAGCTGATTGTCCTTGCGACTGTATTTACTGCAACCTATATGATTGTTTCACCTAACCTGATGCGTCCGTTTGTAAGAGATGTTACAGGTGATGATTCATTTACGATTGGTCATCCTACAACAACCCTGTCTGTTATTTCAGGACTTCTTGCAAAGAAACTCGGAGATAAGAGCAAATCTACAGAATCACTGAATATTCCTAAATCTCTCGGCTTCCTGCGTGAAGTATCAATTACAGGATCAATAGTAATTGCGCTTACTTATATCGTCATGGCAATTATTCTTCAGGTCAATGGATTCAATCCCGGGGAGGTATGGGGATATGCTGGAGGAAGTACTGGAATCTTCACATATGTGTTCACTCATGCGATTTACTTTGGTGTAGGTGTCACAGTGATGCTGCAGGGTGTTCGTATGCTGATTGGTGAAATCGTACCTGCATTTAAGGGTATTGCAGAAAAGGTTGTTCCAGGAGCTATTCCTGCTCTGGACTGCCCGGTTATCTTCGGCTATGCTCCGAATGCTCTGATCATTGGCTTTATTACTGCCATGATTACATCTGTCATTACAATTATTCTTACAGCCGGAATGTTCCCTACAGTTATTATTCCTCTTACATTCACATGCTTCTTTGAAATTGGATGCGCTTCTATCATCGGCAATGCAGAGGGCGGTGTCCGCGGATGCATTATCGGTGCGGCAGTATCTGGGATTGTCATGGTCTTCCTGGTAGGATTTGGTGCTTATTTCTTCAATAACACCATCCAGTCATGGATGCTTGTTTATGGCGGCCAGGACTTCTCCCTCTGGGGAATCATTGAAGGTACTATTGCAAAACTGATCCACTGATTTTCTGAAGTGGCAATGAAAGGGGCAGTTTTCAAAATGCTCCTTTCTTCATGAGAGAAAGGAAAATATGAAGTTCGAATATATAG
>SABF01000405.1 GCA_009929095.1 Erysipelotrichia bacterium | reverse complement strand
GCTTGATATATTCCACAGCAGCTGAACTGTCTGTTGTGGCAATTGGTGTAATTCCGGGATTTGTGCGAAAAAAGTTCTGACACTGAGCGATTACTTCCGGATGACTGTATACCTCATGGATCTGAGCGATCTCGGTATGCGGAACTACAATCAGATCTTCTTTGATCGGAACAACCGTTTCTCCGACTGCATGAACCTGGTGATCACGAAAAAGATCATAGGTACGTGAAATCACTCCGGTCGTTGTATTCTCAACCGGCAGCATTGCATAATCCAATATCTGCTGATCGCAGTCATTCAGAATCTCATCGAAACTCTTGTAGTTTTTTGGCTCATACCTCTGTGAACTGAAATACTGCATCACGGCAATTTCACTGAATGTTCCGTGACTGCCGAGATAACCGACTGTGACTGCCATAACAGAATTCTCCTTGATCTCAATACTATAATTCTAATATGCCTCATGAAAAAAGCCAAATATGCAGAATAATGCTGCTTTGTTCCATTGCGCCGCTTTCAATACTGGCAGCGTTTGCCGGCACGAATCCATCCGTTGCAGATTTCACTGCTCTTCTAAATTCTGATAATCGATCCGGACATTCGCTGCCGGACTGCCGGTGCTCATGCTTGTTCTGAGAATGATTTTTAAAATTGGCATACAAAATCAGAACCACTGCAACCTTAAGTGTCTCTGGTTCACCATGCTCTGTATTGGTTCCGTATTTTTTCCATACACCAGCCCAGATGATTTTCTTTCATGCATGCATATTGCATTTGCATTTCTGACTATTGCCGATCTGCAGCTGCTGCTGTTCAAAATCGGATTCTCTAATAAAAAACTCAGAGACATGTATCTCCTTGGCATCACGGCAGCCTGATGATTTCTCTAGCCTATAACACAATTAATGGCTGGGCAGAGATCATCTATGTATGCATGACATGCACAGTACTTGTCATTCTGCGTTTCCCTCCCATAGAAAAACCATCCTGAAGTTAATCAGAATGGTTTCTTTTGCATCACCGGGTATCAGATTGATTACTTGCTGTATTTTTTACGATCTTCACTGAGATTGTCGCAATAGTAGCGAACTGTCAGAGTCGGATTGACGTGATCTGCTTCTTTAGGTTCAACGATGAATCCATCACCCTCAAGCATGCAGTCCAGAATGGCATTGCAGCAGGTCTTCATGTTGTCAGCACCAGCTTCTAGTTCTGTCAGAAGATCACCGGCATTGAGTTCAATATAGAGCCAGTCCATGTTATGAGCTTCCCACTTCTTCCAGTTGATGACATCTTGATACTCCTGCTGACTCTTTCTGGCAGCTGCAGCCTTCTTCTTTACAGGAGCCTTGACAGCCTTCTTAGAATCTGCAGCTTTCTTAGGAGCCGCCTCTTTCTTTGGCGCTATGGTCTTCTTAGGAGCGGCAGTTTTCTTTGCAGAAGCCTTTAC
>SABF01000067.1 GCA_009929095.1 Erysipelotrichia bacterium | reverse complement strand
GTTTGTAGCCGTGTGCGATCAGATCACAGCGGACACGAACGGCGAAGTACAGCCATGGAACCCCAATGCTAAATACGCTGATGATTTTTCTATGGCCATGCAGGGATTTTTCTACGAGGAACTGTTCGCGGGTTTAGATAATCGCAGATGGTATGACGCAGCGATGAACGGAGCCACTGGCACCGCCGATCATCTCCGGCCGATGTTTGATGCGGTGCAGACATTGATTGACCATGGCATCCTCCGTGAAGATTATTTTTCCTACAGTGCGACTGCACGCCTGAACGAGTTTAAGGCAGGGCAGATTGCCATGATTAATTTTAAAGCAATGGATATTGATTCCGATGAGTACGAGTTTGGCATGATCCCCTTCCCGAGCACAACCGGCGACCTCGGCTATGTGTGCAAATACTATAATGCCGTTGTGGGTGTACCGAAAGCGGAGCATACCGAAGCTGTGCAGAACGCCATTGACCGATATCTGGCCTATTTTAGCTCCGAGGAGGGACAGCGGGTCTATATCGGCGACAGCCTGCAGATCAGCAACGTCAAAAATGTGTCCTCACCGGAAAGCAGCGCCCTCTTTGCACTGCAAAACGCCATGAATGAGGGACATGAGTTTCAGCTGCTGAGCTTCTCCGGAGAAAATCCCAGTATTTCGTTAAAACTTATTGACGACGCTAAATTGATGTACGATGGTGAAAAAACAGCGGCGGAATGTATCGCCGCTCTAGACGCCCCATCAGAAAAATCAGTCAGCGCAGAGCCTGACACCCCTAAGACTGTGGCCACCGCCGAAAAGGATTTCACGATCCTGGAGACATCCTTCTATATAGCAGATATGTACCGCGAAGCAGCGGGCGCAGATATCGGCCTGATCCCAAATAACATCGCCTATCATGGCAACCTGATGCGTATTTTCGCCGGAGATCTTACATCGGATCATGTCACTGTGCTTATGCCCCGCTCCCTTGGAAATAATTCGACGCTTGTAAAGGCATCCATGACCGGTCAGCAGCTCCTCGATGCACTGAATGATCCATTGGGCCCGGGCGATAAAACAGGCAATTGTATTTATGCCTTCTCGGGACTGAAATGCAAGGTTGCACCATGGAACCAGCAGGGCAAGCGGATGCTTTCCGTCACGCTTTCGGACGGAACGGACATTGACCCTGAAGCGCTCTACACTGTCGCTTTCTGGACTGACACGGTCTTTGATCAATATATCACTGGAGAACCGGAAGTCATTGAGGGCAGCTGGACAGACCTGATGACCGCCAAACTGCAAAGCGATGGCACGATCTCTCCTGCTGACGACGGACGGATCACTCTAGTGTGGGAATGATCAGGGCTAAATCAGGCAGCCGCTTTTCCCTTTATGAATAATATGACCATAATGATTAACGCTTTATATACAGCGGGACTCACGGCAAAAATCATTGAGTTCCAGAGAAATTCTTCCTGAACCGCACACTGCAGTGTGTCAGCAGCCAAAAAGCGTAATAATGTTTTATAAATATCTTGAGAATGCTTACTGAAATTGATTATTCCAGAAAAGACTAAGCTTCACTTTTCATTAATTACTTTCACTGTTTTGGTATGACGCCAATCGCGGATTTTCCCGACCTGCAGTAGAATGAATTCAAATCATTTGCCCTGACCGTGTACTCCGAATCTGATATTGTCTCTTTCCATGCAGGAGGAATCCATTATGAAGTGGAGTGATTGCTATTCTCAGGCAAAGATGCCAAGCATGCTGGAAATATCTGCTTTCGTTACGAATCCCTTATGGGACGAACTGTGCACTTACCTGGAAATCCAATACAGCGTTTTACCAAAGATCAATTACAGCATCTGTTCCTGTGCACCCGGCTGGAATGTGAAATATCGTAAAAACAGCCGAGCTCTTTGTACACTGTACCCAAACGAAGGATTTTTCATCTGTCTTGTCTGCGTGGGCAGCCGTGAGACAATGGAAGCAGAATTATTGCTGCCGCAGTGTACGGAGGAAGTTCAAAATCTCTATTCAGAAACCAAGCTCTTTAACAGCAGCCGCTGGCTGATGATTCCTGTCACAAAGAAGGAAATTCTAGATGACGTAAAGAAGCTGATTGCCATACGTCTCAAGAAATAACAGATCTTCTATTCATTCTGACAGACTATCAGGCAAATCAGGATGGTGAGATTCTTTGAAATATAGCAGTAATGCAGATTTACAGATCACAGCTTGGGCGCATAACCGTGCCGGTGCTGAAACGCATATTCTGCCCAATGAAACCCACACAAGTCATCTCAATCGGCATGCCGGGAAATACTCGCTCAGCTGCACGAGAGTGTGAGTAATATGGCTGAAAACTAATATATAATAAAGGTACATCCATGCTGTGAATCGAATTTAGAAATTCTATACAGCCAAAGGCAGTGAGATAACTGCCGCATACATCAGGACGAGGGCACTGATGTGTCGGCTCATCCTGATATATCTCACATCCCCAATATCAGATCTATGCCGCTGAAATTTCCTTCATCTGTAAATACTATCCTGCTTGTAGAATATCACTTCACAATGCACCAATCGCACATCTGCATTGGATAAAGACATGAACGTGCTCTGTGCAGCAAATAGAAAAGACGGACTGATAACTATGCAAGACAATTTACCCGTTGAACCAGAAAGATTACAACGCTGTTCCATTATCGCCATGACTGCTTCCGGCTGATTTTGAAGAGAGTGTTCAACCTTTATATAACCAGAAAAAGTGTACACCTCTTCTATCCAGCAAACCCTGACATACTTTATCAAACAATGAATTGCCAGCAGCTGATCGGAAGCTGAGATGACAAAGCTGATGATCATACGCTGTTCAGAGCATCAAAAACAATGAGGCACTATGGTTTATCTGTAACAAAGGGAGATGTTCATGAAACGATTGTTTTCAATTCTGTTTTCTGTATCTGCTGTGCTGATGCTGGGGATCTGCCTTTATGCCGGAGCGTTTCCATATGGAATATCCTCCGGTGCGCAGGGTGACTTGCTGAATTATTCCAGGGACTGGATTGACTCGCAGTACAAGGTTCCAGTTTCAATAGATGGCACCAACTATTCTGATGGAATCAATTCCGTGACAGTGAGTAAAACTCTTCCGGATACGCTGCCAGAAGATGCAGTGCTTTTTATGCAGTCCAATCATAACGAAGTGTCCAGTTTTGTTAATGGCAGGGAGATATTTTGCGAGGGTGTCTGCCGAGATCGAACATTCGGCATAACCTATACCGGAATCTGGGTGATTATTCCACTTCAAGAAAGCGATGCAGGACAAACGATCACGCTGCAAATTCAAAAGACGGATGGCAATCAAGGTCAGCTGCCCTCTGAACTGCTGCTTGCCAATCGCCATGCTCTGATGAGTAAATTGGCACAGCAGAGCGTTTTCCCGATTGTAATCGCAGTTTTCATGATTGCACTGTCGGTTGGACTGTTTATCGCAGGCATTCTGCTAAAAAAACAAAAGGAACGCTATGCAAACAGAACCATGATATGGCTCAGTCTGTTCATCCTGATGTCAGGCGTTTGGATGCTGATTGATGACAATGTCCCCTGCCTGTTTGGTTCCTATAATGATGCATGGTATTTTCTGTCCTTCTACTGCTTTATGCTGCTGCCTGTTCCTTTTGTACGATTCATTGGTGAATGCATGCCCAAAAGCGGGAAAGTCATGCTGTTGTTCTCTGGCGGGTTTATGCTTTCATTCCTGCTCTCTGTTACCGCAGCAGTCTTTTTCAGCAAGCCTTTATCCCTGCTGCTGCCCATGACACATATTCTGGTCTTTGCAGGATTGGCTGTGACTCTCTATTATGCGTGGCAGGATAGAAACGATAATGGAAAGCTTCGCATGCCAGAATTGTTTTGGGGGCTCTGTTTGTTTGCGGCTGCGATGATCGGTGCATTGGCTGCTTTCTATTTTGGAGCCATCAGCACCTATGCGCTGCTCTTCCGGACAGCAACTCTTATGTTTGTCGGGGCACTGAGCATATTCACTATCCGACGATCAATTTCTGAAATCCAGCAAGCCCGTCAGTTTGAACAGCTCACCCAGACTATTCCTAGCGGTATCAGCCGAATAAGCTCTCGAGATGATTTTCCTATTCTCTATGGAAATGACACATATTACCGCATGTTCGGCTATGAACCCGAGGAGGCCAAAGCCGTTGGATTTGATCACTTTGATTTTATGCTTTTGGAGGAGGATCGGGAACAGCTGCATCGAGAATTAACAGAAAAGGTAAAAAATAATGAGTTGAATTTCGAAATTGAGGCAAGAGCCCGGCATAAATCAGGGAAAACCATGTACATGCTGACAGCCAATAATTATCTGCCAGATAAAGGTGAAATTGTATCGGTTTTGACAGATATCACACTGCGAAAGAGTTTTGAAGAACAGCTGCGAATCCAGGGGCTTGAATTCCGTATTGCCGCTGAACAAAGCGATAAATATATCATGCGCTATGACATTAAAACCCGACGTCTGTATTCACATCGAAAGGCTGTTCGTCGGTTCGGGGTTGCTGAAGTGTGCGAAAATGCCGAACAGTCACTGATTGATTTAAATTTCATCGGAAAAAGCAGCGTAGAAAAACATCTGGAGTTATATCGCAAGATTCATCGCGGTGATGAAAGAGGTTCTGCTGTTTTACAGCTCTACGCCCGGGATTTATCAGAATTCCGCTGGTATCATGTGGATTTCACCTTAGTCTATGATCAGGAGCACAAACCGGATCAGGCAGTGATTTCCTTCTATGACATCACGCAGCAGCGGGAAAAGGAACTTGCTTATGAGCGTCTGAGGCAGGAGGCAGAGTCAGTGCCCTCCCAGCAGATTACAACCTTCGCCTGCAATCTGACCCGCAATGTGATTGATGAAAGTGCCGGTCATCTAATTAACAATCTGGCAAGTGATCAGAATTTTGACGCATACACAGAGACCTACTCTTCACTGGCTCATCCAGATGACCGACAGGCTCTCCGTCAGCTGATGGATTGTACAGGTCTGACGAAGCAGTTCCAAAACGGTATTTTTTCGCACAAACTAGAATTTCGCATGAAATTCGGTGAAAACTATCGCTGGCTTCAGCTCAGTATTCAAGTGGTAAAATATGCTGACAATGATGATTTAAAGGCATTTGTTGCCGTGCTGGATATTGATGCAAAGAAAAATTCAGAACTCAGCCTGATCCAGCGCTCAGAGACGGATGCTCTGACAGGAATAATGAACCGTGCCGCCTATGCAGGCGCGATTAACGCATTGATTGCTAGGCAGGGACATCAGAGACATGTACTCATTATGATGGATGTGGATCACTTTAAGGATGTAAACGACACCCTTGGACATGACATGGGTGATCAGGTGCTGCGTCAGGTGGCCGCTGATCTTCGAAAGACCCTGCGTGAAGGCGATCTTCTAGGCAGATTAGGAGGAGACGAGTTTTCCTTCTGTTTCGTGAATCTTTCAGACGAAGAAGTGCTCAAAGCGATGCTGGAACGAGTACGCAGCGTGCTCAATCATGATATAGGCGGCGGAATTTATCAGTCGGTCAGTATTGGCGCCGCAGTCTTTGATGGAAGCGCAGGTGATTTTGTAGAAGTATATAAAAATGCTGACATCGCCCTCTATCAGGCAAAGAAGAATGGTCGCAATCAGTTTGCGCTGTTCAATCAATGACTGTCACCTGCAGTGAGATATTTTTAAAAGTATTTTAGTTTATAAACTATAAGCCGGATTTGAAATATCTGTCACAATAAACCCGGATTGCAGTGATTTTCATTGTTCCGTGAGGCTGTTTGGGATATCTATGCAGATCTTATATATTGCAGCAGGCTGTTCTGCCCTTGCTGTATGACGCTGCATGCATCACAGATTATATAAACATAAGTCTGAATGCACTGAGCGCTTTAAGGATGACAGTGCTGTTTGGTCATAATCAGTGTGCAGACATCATCCTCTCTGCATATCGCGCAGGCGGATTCAGCCTTATTTTCAAGTCCGGCATTTTTAGTGCATTGAAAATCAATCATCTCTTTAATATTCGCTTACGGGGTTCCTGTTTCTGAGACGATAATCTTTTCAGACTGTATTTCCGCTTCAACCCGCACATAATCCTCTTCTATCTGTCCAGCTCTGTGGAATCATGCTTCATCATCCTGCTGAAACTGCTCATTGAATTTACATCACGTCTAATATACTATTATTAAGTCTTCAGTAGGCTTCAGCTGCTGTCGACGCGGATTTCGGAATGTGGCGCAGCTTGGTAGCGCGCTTCGTTAGGGACGAAGAGGTCACGGGTTCAAATCCCGTCATTCCGACCAATTTCTATTTCAGTCGCATATCATTCACTGGTTATCACTTACCTGGATCCTATGGAATACCCGTTATTCCGCACTTATACTGCAGCACTGCAGACACCTGCACCATGCAGTGCATCTTCGCCAATACGCTTATATTCCACCCCGTAAATTGGTGGAGTCAGCGTTATTATGCGTAAGCAGGATATCATCGTTAGCGACAGCTATACTGAGACCGCAATCTCAGCAATCACTGAATCTCTTGATAAACCTCATAAAAAGGCGAATATGTTCCGGTTCGCCTTTTTTTAGTTACTATGCAGTTCAGTGTTCATATAAGATGAAAGCAGCGATTCCATCAGTGCCGATAAATGATATGAATCGCATCCTTGACCGTATCCTCCAGTGCCTCTCTGATTCCTTCACAGAAGCTTGGATGCGGATAGATCAGTGCGGCTAGTTCCTGTACAGTGCGATGATGTGCAATTGCATCAGTGAACAGTTCAATCTGATCCGAAGCACGTGCACACATCATACATGCGCCAAGCACAGTTCCATCTTCCCTGCTGAGTACCTTGATAAATCCGCGATCTCGCTTTTCGATAATCGTACGACTGTTGCCAAGCATGGAATACCTGCCGATACGATAGGCGATTCCCTGTTCCTTTGCCTGAATTTCTGTCATACCGACAGCAGCAATCTCGTCATTGAGATAGACACATGCCGGAACGGCTTCCAGATGAATGTCTGATCTGCCAAGCACAGCTGTCTCAACTATATGCTCTGCACAGGCGGCGGCATAATGTGCCAGCTGGATCCCGTGTACACAGTCTCCGCAGGCATATACCTGCTCAAGAGAAGTGCGGAATGATTCATCCACTTTGATTGAATGATGATCCATTTCAATCAGCCCTTCCGCAAAAAGATCATGACACTGGCTTCTTCGTCCGACTGCCATCAGAATCGCATCGCACTCCACTGCCTTGTCACCAATCCATACAATGCCCGGTTCCAGTTTTGTGACTTTAGAAGAAGTCAGAATACTCATCTTTCTTCTTTTCATCAGCATGCTGAGATTCTGGCTGATTTCAGAGTCCATCTCAGGAAGTATTCTCGGCATCGCTTCTATGACAGTCACCTGTTTGCCTAGGTTGGCATATAGATTGGCAAACTCACAGCCGATAACACCGCCGCCAATAATGCATAGATGTTCAAATGGATGATCAGCCGGATTCAGAAGATCAGTACTGGTCAGAATCCCGGCATGATCAATTCCTTCGATGGATGGAATGATTGGTTCAGAGCCAGTTGCAATCAGGATATTTATCCC
>SABF01000404.1 GCA_009929095.1 Erysipelotrichia bacterium | reverse complement strand
CGTACCGGGCCTTGGCTATCCCTATACAGGTTTCTGGGAGATCGCAGCCCTCCAGGGCTGCACAGCCATCATAGGCGTCGACGCGCACAAGCCGGACGACCTGACCGATCAGCGCTACGCCCAGGCCTGCGAAACGCTGGACAGCATGGGGATCAGGCGTATCAGCGTGTTGGATATTTAATACTTAGAATCATGTTTCCGCAAGCATTTTAGATGGATAAAACGGCTCATGTTTACATTGCATTTCTATCATACAGCATGCCGTCAGCAATCCACAGATGTTTTCCGGCATAGCTTGCGTATGTGTTATCATGTGTCACAAGCAGAATGGTCGTTCCACCCGCGTGAATGGACTGGAATAAACGCATCAGTTCATCCGCACTATTTTTATCCAGATTGCCTGTTGGCTCATCCGCCAGCAGGATAGCAGGCTGCTTAATAAGCGCACGCGCAACCGCGACACGTTGACGCTCGCCGCCTGACAGCTGGCTGGGAAAATGATTTAACCTCTTGTCGATACCAAGGAAGGCTGCCAATGAAAGGAATATGGACATATCTCCTTTGTGTTTATCAAGAGTCCACGGCAGCAGTATATTTTCCTGTACAGTAAGATAAGGGATTAAGTCGAAAGTCTGATGAACAAAACCGATCACCTGTCGGCGCAGCTGAGCCAATTGATTGCTTTTCGCGCTTCCTAAGTCTATGCCATTGATGCTGACGTTGCCGGATGTTGGCCTTTCAATGCCTCCTAAGATATTCAGCAGCGTGGTTTTTCCCGAACCGGAGCGCCCCTGGATGGAGCAGAAATCTCCTTGATGGACAGTAAATGATGCGTTCTTGATTGCCCAGATATCATCGCTTCCCTGCTGATAAACTTTTGAAATGTTGTTTGTCACAATAATCTGCATATCTATATCCTTTCTACGGCAGCATGTCCAATTGGCGCTTTGTTACCAGATGAACGGGATAAACGAAGGCTAGTACATATATCACTGAACAAGCAGCATATGTGAAGACAGTCACTGCGCTGAGATGCATTGTGTAACCGGTATTCTGAAAAAAGACGACGGTGAGTGTGAATCCCGCTGATACAGCGATGAACAAACCAAGCGTGCAGACCAGCAAAGCCTGTTCTATATAGCTCTTAAGAATGGACTTCTTTGGAGCCCCTTGATGATACAGAATGCTTAAGGTATCAGACTGCTTGCGCATATGATCTGAAATCACCACGCCAACCGCCACAAAGACAACAATGAACAAAATCAACAGAACGTATTCCAGAAACACGTAGATGCCATTTCCTATGCTTTCGGCCTGCTCATGCTCTCGACGGGCATCCTGTATGGTATATCCAGGTAAACTGCCAAACCGTTGATTGATTTGATGGAGAATACTTTCATAATCGCCAAGGCTGCTTGCAGTTATGAAGGCAAAGCGATAGCCTCCTATATCA
>SABF01000403.1 GCA_009929095.1 Erysipelotrichia bacterium | reverse complement strand
GTGCAGTTCAAAATCAGGCAGTGTACTGTGAAGATAATCAAAGAGTCCAAGATCCTGAATCAGAAGTGCATCTATGCCGATGCTGTACAGAAACTCAGCCTCAGCAAATGCCTGAGGAAGTTCATCTTCAAACAGAATAGTGTTCATGGTTACATAAACACGGATTCCGCGTATGTGACAGTACTTTACTGCATCAATCAATTCATCATGGCTGAAATTGCCGGCAAATGCCCGGGCTGAAAATAGAGTTCCGCCAAGATAAACAGCATCGCAGCCAGCCGCAGCGGCAGCCTTCAGTGATTCCATATTGCCGGCAGGAGCCAGCACTTCAATCTTTTTCTTCTGCATATTCACGAATTAGTCCATACGCTTCCTTTAGTTGTTCAATTGATACAGTCGCATTAGCTGGTGATGTACTCGGCAGGCCGAAGCACTCAGCTGTGCAGGTTATGTATTTTTGATATAGTTCCATGGCTTTTCTTCCAGTCATGAATATAGCCTGAATCTCTGTGCTGTCTACCAGATCCTGTATATTATTCACTTTCACATCATGAATGCTTGAATCACTGGAACCATGAATTCTGCAGGATGCAATTACATCCCATAAAGCAATATGATGACGATGACAGAACTCTGCACGGTCACTAATTGTCTCTTCAAACACCTTTGCCATCACTGGCCAGAATCGATTCGCAGGATTGGCGTAATAGAAACTCTGCTTTCGGGAGACAACAGATGGAAATGATCCGAGAATCAAAACTCTGGATTTCTCATCATAAAGTTTTTCAAAGGAATGAGTCAGAATAGGATCATCTATGAAATCTGTCATAAATTCCTCAGCAGAAATGCTTCAAAGCCTTCTTTATCATTGATTCTTCCCTGCTTGATATTTTGATCAAGTTCAGCCAGTTCAGCCAGCCAGCGAAGAAATACTAAGCTGCTCTTTCCATGAGCATCACTGATATCCTTCTCCAGCCATTTTCGGCCGGTTCTTCTTGATACTTCATCATTTCTAACACCGCATTCGACCAGAGAAAGTACATTGTACTGTGTTCTGAGTCTTGCTGCGAGGAGCGAAATGATATTTGCATAAGGCAATCCTTCAATTTCTGTCATCTCTTTCAGAGATCTCAGGCATCCAACTGTATCTTCACGAATGAAACTGTCCGCAAACTTGAAAATGTTAATATTTGCTGACATTGGAACCAAATGTTCTATATCATCTAAAGTGAGATTCTTTTCACCATAAAGATTCAATTTATCCATAGCTTTATAAAAATCAGTAGCCTGGCCGGAAATCCTCAGCAGCAGTTCATTTCTGGCTTCTTTGGTCAGATGAAAGTGTTCCCGCTGTAAAGTTTGATCCACAAGAGACTCCAGCTGCTGCGGTGACATACTGCCGAAATGAAGATGAATCACACTGTGACCATTGTGAGTATCTAGGACTTTATACTCACG
>SABF01000402.1 GCA_009929095.1 Erysipelotrichia bacterium | reverse complement strand
AGCACAGTCGGTTCTGTTTCAGTATCATCAAAGTTCGGCGCAAGCTCTACCGTATTCTTGTCGAGATCATCCTCCATGATCTGTGTCACTTTGGCAAGTCTCATTTCGGTATATCGCATTGCAGCAGCCGGGTCATCATCGATAGAACCGTTATTGCCGTGCATATCAATCAGCGGCAGTCTCACTTTCCAGCTCTGTGACATACGGACAGACGCATCATATACGGAAGTATCACCATGAGGATGATAATTGCCGATGACAAGACCTACTGTCTTGGCTGACTTGCGATACGCATGATCCCAGGTGTTGCCATCATGATACATGGCATAGAGAATTCTTCTCTGCACCGGTTTCAGGCCATCACGTGCATCCGGCAGAGCGCGTTCCTGGATAATGTATTTTGCATAGCGGCCAAACCGGTCGCCCATGATATCTTCCAGAAGCTGGGGAATGTATTTCGTCTTATCTGTAATTTCCTTTTTCTTAGCCATTGTCCACCTTAAAGCTGTCTTCAAGCGTGAATGAGATATTGTCCTCAATCCAGCGCTTGCGAAGCTCCGCCTTCTCTCCCATCAATGTCGCAACTCTGCGCTCCGCCACGACCCCGTCATGAATGCCTACCTGAATCAGTGAGCGATATTCCGGATCCATTGTTGTTTCCCAAAGCTGACTTGCATTCATTTCACCAAGTCCCTTATATCGCTGAATTTCCACTTTCCCCAATTTGTTTCTCAGCTCATCCAGTTCATCGTCAGTATAGCAGTATTTAGAATTCTTTCCCTTGCTCACCTTGTACAGCGGCGGCAGAGCAATATATACCATGCCATGTTCCACCAGCGGTCTCATATATCGGTAGAAGAATGTCAGCAGCAGAATCTGAATATGCGATCCATCATCATCAGCATCGGTCATGATAATAACTTTGCCATAGTTGGATTCCTCATAGTTAAAGTCAGGTCCTACACCGGCACCCAGAGCATGGATCAATGTATTGAGTTCGAGATTCTTTTCAACATCAGCCATGGAGCATTTTTCTGTATTCAGCACCTTGCCCCGAAGCGGCAGAATAGCCTGGTAGTGAGAATCTCTTCCCTGCTTGGCAGAGCCGCCGGCGGAATCACCCTCTACCAGAAACAGTTCCTTGATGCGGGCATCTTTGGAGTTGGCCGGAGCCAGTTTGCCTGACAGCAGCTTTTCTGCTTTGTTTGTCTTCTTTCCCTTGCGGGCTTCATCTCTGGCTTTGCGGGCTGCTTCTCTGGCCAGAGAGGCTTTCATCATCTTGCGAACCAGCATATCGCTCTGGTCCCTGTTTTCTTCCAGCCAGTATGCAAGTTTTTCAGCTACGACTGCATCCACTGCCGGCTTAGCCTGCGGAGTGCCGAGCCGTCCCTTGGTCTGACCTTCAAATTCCAGGATTTCTTCCGGTATGGATACAGAAATGATAGAGGTCAGTCCTTCAC
>SABF01000401.1 GCA_009929095.1 Erysipelotrichia bacterium | reverse complement strand
ACATAAAGCTTGCCACGAGGTTCTGTTTCGTTATTGCAGAACTCAAGCACCGAAAGAAGCATGCTGTCATATTCATCTCTCCCGCCTTTAAGGTATTTCGATGGGCCGTGAACATCATAATCAAAAAAATCATCCTTTGCAGTGGGTTGGTGAAATCCTAGGAAAAAGTAGATTTCTTTCAACCATTCTGGCATAATGTCATTGTATTTGGAGTGGCTTGGCAGCTGATGTGGAAGTCCCTGCTTAGCCATTCCTTTTACAATGGACTTCCACCATGAGCAAAGATAGAACCAAAAGATGGGAATCACGAAGAGTGACTCCATGGACGGGACTGACTAATCAAACCCCGCTTCAGAAGTTTCTGGACAGCAGAAACACCGCAGAATACCAGGTCAGGCATGGCGAGATCGCTCGCATGGATGAAGCTGAAATGCTGAACAGTTATGATCTTACTGAATGCAAGCACTGTGGCAGTACCGACTTCATCAGTTACGGTAGGAATCGGTATGGAGTCAAACGCTATCGTTGCAAAAGCTGTGGCAAACTCTTCTCAATAGTAACAAATACAGTCTTCGACAATCATAAGATTCCTATATCTGAATGGATGGAGTTCATGCTCGGAGTATTTCGATTCCAGAGCTTCCAATCAATAGGCAGATCTCTAAGAATTACTGATACCACAGTGAAATACTGGATCAGCAAGCTGTTTCTGCTCCTCAGTGATTATCAGAATGACATTGTCCTGCGCGGTGATGTGCAGATAGATGAGACATTCTACAAGGTGATCAAGAAAGACATCCGGAAAAGAGATGAAACACATGAGTACCGTGGTCTTTCGAAGAACCAGATATGCATAGGCATCGGCTGCGACGCATCCCATACATTATGTATCATAGAGGGATATGGAAAGCCGAGTCGGAAATCCACGGCCGAAGTGTTTTCCAATCACATTGAGCATGGTTCTAATCTCACACATGATGAAGAGAAGGCACACAATATCCTTGTTGAAATGCTAGGACTTTCCAGCCGGACGTTCAATGCAAAGGCTTTGAAAGGCATAAAGGATGATGATAACCCGTTGGACAAAATAAATGAGAAATGTCGCTTGCTGAAACGCTTCCTCTATGCTCATTCAGGATTCGATCGAAGCTGCTTACAAGACTATCTTAACTTGTTCTCATTCATCTGCAATCCGCCGTGCGATCACTTCGAAAAGGTGGAAAAACTACTGCTCATCGCTTTGAAAAGCCCAAATTTGCTTAAATATCGGGATGCATGTTGGTTTTAGCTAGCTGGAATGCATGTTTTCTAAAAAATCACCAACCCACTGCAAAGGATGATTTTTCCTGTATTTCCCGAAATAGGGAAATATTCCTGCGAAAAGCAATGAAAACTTCCCGAATTATTTCAGGATGTGCAGGAGCTGTCCAGGAGTTGCAGGAGTTGCAGATCAGGCAGGAGCTGTCC
>SABF01000400.1 GCA_009929095.1 Erysipelotrichia bacterium | reverse complement strand
TGCCGATCAAGTGGGAGAAGCTCAGGCTGAAGATGGGCATGGCTCAGGAGGCAGGGATCGAGAATGCAATCACATTTGAATTCTCGAACTTTATGAGTCCGCAGTAAGAATACCTGCCAGAATAGAAGGAATTCTGCATTTTGTTGTAAGAATGCCAGTCAGACATCCGCCAAGAGCACCTGACACAATTGCACATGCAGTAGCAACAAGAGGGTCAACTCCTGCGGTCACAAGAGCAGCCATGGTACATCCGCCAAGGGCAAATGTTCCGTCAACGGAAAGATCCGCAATATCAAGCAAACGAAAGGTAATATAGATGCCAAGGGCCATAATGCTCCAGAGAATCCCCTGGCTCACTGCTCCCTGCATTGCTAATAAAATACCGTTCATCTGTAATACTATCCAATCAGATCAGCTTTTGCCTTGATGTCGTCCGGTATAACAATTCCGAGTTCATCAGCAGAAGCTGAATTAATGGAAAGCCGGCAGTCTTCAGAAGGAAGATATTCAATAGCCATGCCAGATGGATCAGCACCTTCAAGAATCTTTACCGCCATCTGTCCGGATTTGAAGCCGAGATTGTAGTAATCAATTCCATAAGTTGCAAGACCGCCGTTAGCACACATGCCTTCCTCACCAACAATTACCGGGAGTCCATTTGCATTGGTAACCTGTGCTACATTCGCCATGCCTTCCGCCAGAAGATTATCGGTCGGTATATAAACTGCATCTACTTTGCCAATCATGCTTTCAGCAACGGATTGTATCTGACTGGAATCAGAAACAGTAAATTCCTGTGTTTCAAGGCCTTTATCTTCTGCTGTCTTTTTCGCTATATCTGCCTGAAAGATAGAATTATCTTCTGAATTATTGTACATAATTCCAATTTTCTTGGCATCCGGCACTAATTGCAGAAGAAGATCGATTTGCTGTTCAACAGGAGTCAAGTCTGAAGTGCCAGTAACATTATTGCCTGGAGCAGTATTAGAAGCTACCAGTCCGCTTGTTTCCGGATCCGTTACTGATGTAATGACGATGGGAATGGAAGATGTTTTTGCGGCGACAGCCTGGGCAGCAGGAGTTGCATTCGCAAAGATCAGATCAACGCCTTCATTAACAAGCGTATTAGCAATGGTTTCACAGTTCGAAACATCTCCCTGAGCATTCTGCTCATCAATTGTCAGGTTTTCTCCTGCAATATACCCAGCTTCCTTCAATGCATCTTTAAAACCCGCAGAAGCCTTATCCAGTGCGTCATGCTGAACATACTGGATCATTCCGATTTTGACTTCTTTCTTGCCCGAAGCAGAATTACTGGTAGATGCTGCGGTAGTTGAAGCGGATGCAGATGAAGAACTGCATGCGGCAAGACCTGCACAAAGCAGGGAGGCAATCAATGCCTTTGTAACAATTTTCATATAAACCCCCTTATATTGTAAATGATTACAATATGTTTCATTTTATTTCA
>SABF01000399.1 GCA_009929095.1 Erysipelotrichia bacterium | reverse complement strand
GCATCATCATCGCGAAGGTCATGACCAACTATCTGATTAATGTCCTGCTTGGTTCCTGCTGGTCAGCCATGCTGTACAGCAAAGGATATTATTACTATTTTGCAAAGAGTCTGGTCAAGAATACAATTCTTCTCCCATTTGAAGTGGCTGCGCTGTATGCTCTGTTCAAACTGCTGATGCCCTATCTCAGGAAAAAGAAACTGATCGAAGAGAACTGATAAAGCCCGGCATAACCGGGCTTTTTATCTGCTGCTTATTCCATTCCGCCAATCCGGATCGAATCATCCATAGAGAGCAGAACTTTATTTTTTGTCTCTTCAATCTGATCGCGATTGGACATATCCAGTTCATTAACTGCATCAATCAGCTTAACTTTATAAATACTGCCGTCTTTCGTTGATGCACACAGTTCCGCTCTTGGATTGAACAGTTCAATCTTCTGCTTGTCTCTGGATACAGTCTTGGAAATTGTAACACCGCCGAAGAGTCCAAACTGTGCTGAAGCATCCCTGCTGGAGCTGATCATATTGCCGGTGGAATAGAAGACCAGCGTATCGTCAATCCAGGCAATCGGCTGAATGGCATTCGGTGCATTTCCAATAATCACCGATGCTCCGGCATCTGCAAGATCCCGAGCAATCTGTTTCTGACGATCGTTTGGCTGCTGATTATCAGTACCCTTCCAGTTGATATTCACTATCACAATGTCTGCTGCTTCATTTGCTTTTTCAACAAGCAGAGGTGTCTTTTCATCATCATATACATTCACCAGATATTGTTCGCTGTCCGGCAGTGTTTCATTCAGGGAATCTGTAAAGGACAGAAATGCAATTGATATATTATTCACGGTAAATGTTTCAATTTTATTCTGGTTGGCTGTGGATGTATTAATACCTGCTGTATGCATGCCAGTGTCTTTCCAATAAGTCATAGCCGTATCGATACCGTCTTTCCCGCCTGACAGAACCCCCGGATTCGCTAAGCCTGCTATATTAAAACCGGCATCTCTGACTGCATCGCCAAACTGTGTCGGCATGTCTGTCCCCATCAGTGAACTGATGCTGCATACGGCAAGATCATAGTTTGCAATCATCTCTTTAACATTGGCAAAAACAGGTGAATAGTCATCCGCTTTGTCTGTATAATCTGCCTGGCCGGCAATCAGGATATTTATCACATTGATTTCTTCTGCTGCATTTGCGGCGGCAGAATTATTCTGCACGTTTTTTTCCAGAAGTCGGGAGGAAATTGTAAGTGTCAGAGAAATCAGTCCAATGACCAGTGCAGTGATCAGAAGTATCTTGCCGGCACCATCCCAGAATTCCTTGTTTTTCATAACTGTTCCCCTCCTTTCTGCATATTCTTTCAATCGGATTATATCATGATTTCAGTGCTATAATTTTCGCTATGAATACAAGCCATTATGATACAGTCAGACAGGCGGTCCAGGGCAAAGCACAGCTGTGCAT
>SABF01000066.1 GCA_009929095.1 Erysipelotrichia bacterium | reverse complement strand
AGACTGCACTGCTAAAGCACTGATGGATGACTATGATACCTTAGTTGAAAAGCTGAAACATCAGCCGGTGGTCATTCGGGAATCCCACATTGTCTTCTCTGGCAGAGAAGAGCAGATCAAACGTATTCAGGCATTCTATCTGGATGATCTGAAGGAGCGCATTGTCATTTCCTGCCGCGATATCACAGATATCTATCAGAAAGAGGAGCAGCAGAGAATCCAGCTTCAGAATGCCCTGAGTGAAGCGAAGATTGCCAGCAATGCCAAGAGTGTTTTTCTGTCGAACATGAGCCATGATATTCGTACTCCGATGCATGCTATTCTGAACCTGACTGATATCGCCATGGATGAACTCGATCAGCCGGAGGTACTGGCATCCGACCTGCACAAAATCAAAATATCAAGCACCTTCCTGCTGGGACTGATCAATGACATTCTTGATATGTCACGCATCGAAAGCGGCAGACTTGTACTTAATCCTTCTGCATACGCCTTAAGTGAATTTGTTCTGTACATGGACAGCATTACACTTCCGCTGTGCAAGAAAAACGGGATTTCTTTTTCCTGGAAAAGAGTCGACATTGCCCCCTGCATCTATGTTGATATCACTCGATTCAATCAGATCTTCTACAATGTCCTGTCCAATGCCATCAAATACACACCTGCAGGCGGATCAGTCAGTCTGACAATCTCCAACGTATATACTGAAGACGGCATGATTTATGCCGACTTCTGCATCCGGGATACCGGCATCGGAATGAGTGAAGAATACCAGAAGAAACTGTTCACTGCATTTGAACGTGCAGATGAAGCACAGGCATATGAAGGAGCCGGTCTTGGTCTTGCCATTACGAAGCAGATTGTTACGCTCATGCATGGCAGTATCAGCTTGCAGAGCAAGTTGAATGAAGGTACCGCCGTTATCATTCATCTGCCTATGCCATTAGCCACAGAAGAACAGATACAGGCTTCGGAATCCAGGAAAGCAATCTGTACGAATCATCCGCAGTCAGCTTCTGACAGCAAAGAGAAATACTGCATTCTTCTCGCAGAAGACCATCCTCTGAATCGCGAAATTGCAGTGCGTCTGTTAAGCAAAGCCAATTACACTGTGGAATGTGCCGCAGACGGTGCTGAAGCAGCAGATATGTTCGAAAAAAGCGAAATCAATCACTATGCAGCAGTGCTGATGGATATCCGGATGCCAAAGATGGATGGCTGCCAGGCAACCAGAACAATCCGTTCCATGAATCGTTCAGATGCCAAGAAAGTCGCCATCATTGGAATGAGCGCCAATGCTTTCGATGGTGACGCAAGGGAATGCCTGTCTATCGGAATGGATGCCTATATTACAAAACCGATTGCGGCAGAAAAGATGTATCAGATTCTGGCCGAACAGATTGCCTTGCACAGAACGAAGAATTGAGCATCAGTTCTGCATGACAAGAGAAGAAGAGAACCGTTCGGCTTGCTTCAAAGAACCGGTCTGCAGATTCGGTTTGAACATTTGCTTCGCCAATGCGTCATATCGTCCAGCCAAATATCCAGCTGAGATATGTATTGTGATTTTCGTCTCAGCTGTGATATCCGGCTTTTTTTGTGCATTGACTGCTGAATGATTACTCGGCTGAAACTGCTGCAGCTGCTCTGATCGTGAGAATCTCTTCATGATATCTGTTATTTCTAAACAGCATATACAGCAGAAATACCAGTACTGCTGATGCGGCTGCTGTACCAAACCCGAACGGTTCTTAACCGGTTATCAGACCGCCGAACTGATAAATCATCAAAGATGTGATATAAGCAAAACCGCACATATATCCAATTGCACCCAAGGTCCATTTTGTACTGTTCATTTCACGTCTGATGGCACCCATTGCCGCAAAACACGGTGCACAGAGCAGATTGAATACCATAAAGCTGTACGCTGACAGTGCGGTGTAGTGAGTCGCAATGGCAGTCCACAGTGCTGTATCAGTCTCTGATGCTTCACCGATATGGAACAGTACGCCGAACGTTGACACTACATTTTCCTTGGCAATCAGACCGGTAATTGTCGCAACTGCAGACTGCCAGTCACCAAATCCCAGCGGAACAAAGATTACGCAGACCGCATTGCCGATCATTGCAAGCAGTGAATGATCCTGATCCTGCACCATTCGGAATCCATTTTCGATACCGAATCCCTGCAGGAACCAAAGAATCATGGAAGAAGCGACAATGACTGTTCCGGCACGTCTGATAAAACTCCAGCCGCGCTCCCATGTCGCATGAACTATATTTTTAGCAGAAGGCAGATGATACTGAGGGAGTTCCATGACAAACGGTGCGGGATCTCCTGCAAATGCCTTTGTTTTCTTGAGTATGATACCGGAGATAATAATTGCACCAGCACCAATAAAATATGCAGAAGTCGCAATCAGACCGCTGCCGCCAAACAGTGCTCCGGCAAACAGTCCGATGATCGGCAATTTAGCACCGCACGGTACAAAGCAGGCAGTCATCACAGTCATTCGGCGATCCCGTTCATTCTCTATCGTACGAGAAGCCATAACACCTGGCACCCCGCATCCGGATCCGATCAGCATCGGAATAAAGCTCTTTCCAGACAGTCCAAACCTCCGGAAGAAGCGATCCATTATGAAGGCTATTCGTGCCATATAGCCAAAGTCTTCCAGCAGTGCCAGCATAAAGAACAGCACAAGCATCTGCGGAATAAAGCCCAGCACTGCACCCACACCGGCAATCACGCCATCTGACACAAGCCCGATCAGCCATTCTGCACAGTTCCAGCTTTCCAGAAGAAGACGGGAACCAGCCTGCAGCCATTGGGCACCAAGTACATCATTGGTCCAGTCTGTCAGGAAAGATCCGAATGGACCCATCGCTGTCCAGTAGACTGCAAACATGACAGATGCGAAGATCGGCAGAGCAAGGATACGATTCGTTACAATCCGATCGATTCTGTCAGACACTGAAAGACTGTGTCCGGCTGATTTTTTCTTAACTGCAATTGCTGCAGCGCTGCTGATATAAGCATATCTCTGACTGATGATAATGCTTTCAGCATCATCATCGAGTTCCTTTTCGTAGTCTTTGATCCGCTGTTCAATCTTTGTTTTCAGCTCATCCTCTAATTTCAGTTCTGCCATGATTCTGACATCTCTTTCAAATACCTTGATGGCGTACCAGCGAAGATTCTGCTTATTTACCTTTGGCGAGATTAATTTCTCAATTAAAGCAATCGCCTGTTCAGTACTGCCCTTGAAGATATTCAGCAGAGGAAGACCCGCCGGATGTTTCGCCGCTTCCAGTGCTGCTTCAGCAGCTGCCAGACTTCCCTCAGATCTGAGAGCACTCATCTTTACAGCTCGGCATCCCATGGCTTCTCCAAGTCTGCTGAT
Organism: Erysipelotrichia bacterium; assembly: GCA_009929095.1. GTDB lineage: Bacteria > Bacillota_I > Bacilli_A > Erysipelotrichales > Erysipelotrichaceae > Bulleidia. Next base: position 4,400 of record SABF01000066.1, on the reverse strand, counting down.
ATCAATGAGATCACCATTCTTTCTGATCAGATCGATCATATTCACTGCCAGGACTACCGGAATGCCCAGTTCAATCAGCTGTGTGGTCAGATACAGATTCCGTTCAATATTTGTACCATCTACGATATTCAGAATCACATCCGGCTTTCCCTTCACGAGGTATTCTCTGGATATTGTTTCTTCCAATGTATATGGGCTCAGAGAATAGATGCCCGGCAGATCCTGAATGAATACATTCGAATGACCTTTCAGTCTTCCCTCTTTCTTCTCTACTGTAACCCCCGGCCAGTTGCCCACATACTGACTGGATCCAGTCAGATCATTGAATAATGTTGTTTTCCCGCAGTTTGGATTTCCTGCAAGTGCGATCTTAATCTCCATTTCTCTGCCTTCTCTTTCTGTTATTCCACTTCAATTATCTCTGCATCTGATTTGCGGATTGACAGTTCGCATCCGCGAACATTCAATTCCATCGGATCTCCCAGCGGAGCCACTTTGCGAACATAAATTGCAGCTCCTCTGGTAATGCCCATATCCATGATTCGGCGTCTGACAGCTCCTTCACCATGCAGTCTGATGACAGCACAGCTGCCGCCAACCTTGATATCTCTTAACGTTTTCATTTGAATTCTCCCTTTTTAAATCATGATTCGATTTGCCAGATTCTTATCCAGCGCAATTCGGCTTTCCTTCATCTGCAGAATCAGATTGCCGGCAGTCTCAGAAACAACGGTCACTGTGCTGTCCGCCGCAAAGCCAAGTTCGGACAGATGCTGACGCACTTCATCTTTGCCAATGATCCTCTGTATCGTTACGGTTTCTCCGATTCCAGCCATTGTAATCGGCATCATTTCAGTCTCCTTTCATATTCTGTTAGTTATGCCTAACCGTAATTGCAAAATAATAGTTAGACTACGCTAACTAATGCCAGCTTATACATGATATTTTTATCTGTCAACACATTCTTGAAAATTTGCAAGTATTATGCTCAAGTCTCATTGCTTGATTTCTTTCATGTTTTTCCGCAGCGGCAGATTATTCAGATCAATTCATTGACTGTCCCATGTGATTTCTGCCGCGTCTTTTCAAACCCGGATATCATTGCAGATCCCGATAAAAAAGTGAGCAGAATTCATGCTCACTTTTCAGCTTTATTCTGACAGTGCTCCAGCTGATTTCTGAATGCTTTTCACTGCTCTCATCTCGATATATCCGCGCTCGCCCCGGGGTTCCAGCTGAATGCGCGGGCTGTCATCATCCCAGGCATATCCGATCAATGACGTTTCATAGTTGTCCATTGCCTGTTCTACTGCTGCAATTGCTTCGCAGTAATCTTCTTCCCTGAACGGTTCACCCTGGAACATCAGATATTTCTGTTCTGGAAAATCAATGATATCGAATCCTTCCGGCACTTCTGCCGCATCATCTATCTCTGTTTCGACACCCTGGACATATTTTGATGTTCCGGGGGTTCTGTACTTTTCCGGCAGCCACAGGCATACCGGTTCTTTGCATAGCGATTTCATACTGGTGAGCACACCCCATACATCGCAGCCCACCTCATTGCAGTATGTCCAGTATTCTTCTGCCTTAATGCCTCTCTTTACAATTGCCTTATGAGCTGGTTTATCAATTACCTGAATAAATACATTTCTAATCTCTGCCGCAGTCTCTTCCTCTTTCCAACAGGATCTGAATTTGACGCCATATGCAGTGAACAAAGGAATCGGTACCGCATGTTCTGCATACTTTTTGGGATTGCATCCAAATTCACGTCGGAACGCTCTCTGGTATCCTTCCACACTGCTGAATCCGGCATCATATGCGGAATCTGTTACAGTTATGTGCTCATCCCGCAGCCGAAGTGCAGATTTGGAAAGCCGCAGTCTCCTGGCATAATCAGCCGGTGAGATACCGGTCAGTTCTTTGAACAGTCTGGCTGCATACCATGGCGAAAAGTGCGCTGCTTCTGCCAGGTCTATCAGGCTGATGTTCTTATTGATATTTGCCGCAATGCAGTCCTGCATCTTCTGAACTGCCAGTATTCTGTCATCCAATGTCCGCTCCTCCTGTCGCTGATAATATACGCTGTATCCTGCATGGTTTTCTCGACGCTTCTTGTCATCCTGAAGATCTGTCTCATCACAGCTCCGGTATCTCGATCCACTGATTATCATCATGCCCGGCATGTTTGCGGTATAACAGCAATATATATCGAATAATCAGTACTCAGACTTTGCCGGTCCTGCAGTATCAGACAGGATGATCTCGCTGCCAGTCTAAGCATAGCGAAAAGAGAGAGAATTGGGGAATCTGAATCAGAGCAGCATGATGATTCAGACTGTATCCATATATCGCTGAAGATATTGCGGCAGGTACAAGGAAACGATGGAACTCTTCCTTCTGCCTGCAAACGGCAAACACTCAATCATTTCAATTGATCCGAAGATAAGAACGTTTTCGCTTCGTCAGCCGGGGAATACCAGAAACAGGAAGGAACAGCAGGATCTTCGACGCCAGGCAGAGCGCAGCAGTCAGGATTATGAACGGCAAGGTATAAAAGATACTAAGAGTGTACTCAACTGACAGATTGGCATAAAGAAAACACGCTGATTATGCGTGTTTTTGAATGTTGGTGCCGCTTGGCAGAATTGAACTGCCCGCTCATCCTTACCATGGATGTGTATTACCACTATACTAAAGCGGCGGCGCTCAAATATCATACCAATATCAGCACATGAAATCAATACGAAGACAGTTTTTTAAGCTCCTCATATACCATGGAAACAGGCAGTCCCATGATGGAATAATAATCTCCATGGATTCTTGTGATATAACGGCTGGCTATTCCCTGTACTGCATATGCACCCGCCTTATCCATAGGTTCTTCCGTATCAGCATATTTTTCTATTTCCTGATCATCAAGATCTGCAAATGTCACCTCAGAGATGCTGACATTGGAGTATTCCCGCATGCTGGACATGATGCAGATGCCGGTAATGACCTGATGCGTATGACCGGAAAGACGCTTCAGCATCCTGACAGCATCTTTCTTATCCTTCGGTTTGCCCAGAATTTCATTATCTATTACGACAATGGTATCAGAGCCAATCACCGCAGCAGTTGGATTCTTCTCAAGTACTGATCTTGCTTTGCGCTCTGCCAGCATGCGGATTTCATCAGGCAGGTACCCCTTTTCATTAATTGTTTCGTCAATATCTGCCGGGCAGACCTCAAACGGAATGCCGCATTTCTCCAGCAGTTCCCTGCGTCTTGGCGACTGGCTGGCCAGTATCAGTGTTTTCATCGTTATCACCTTTCCATGGGCACTAAACAGCCCTGCAATGCTATAATCATCTTACTAGATGAAAGGAGCTTTATCAGCATATCATGACAAAACCTGTATTGGTAATACTCGCTGCCGGAATGGGAAGCCGCTATGGCGGAATGAAGCAGATCGACGGCGTTGGAAGCCACGGAGAACCAATCATTGACTTCTCCATTTATGACGCACATCGCGCCGGATTTGAGAAAGTAGTGCTCATTATCAAGCGTGAACATGAAGATCTGTTCCGCAAGTGCCTGACAGACAAAGTTTCAAAGTATATGGAAGTAGGCTTTGCATATCAGGATATGGATAACATTCCTGCCGGCATTGCAATTCCAGAAGGAAGAGTCAAGCCATGGGGAACCACCCATGCACTGCTCGCATGCAAGGGAGTGGTCAATGAGCCATTCGCAATCATTAATGCCGATGACTTCTATGGAAGTGATGCATATAAAGTGCTCTACCAGTACCTGACTTCTGAAATCTCAGATCATCACTATGCAATGGTTGGCTATCCATGCCGAAATACGCTGACCGATAACGGAACAGTGACAAGAGGCCTCTGCCGTACAGATGAGAATGGTTATCTGACACATATTGAAGAAATTCAGAAAATCGCATCTAAAGATGGCAAAGCCATCTACGATGACTGCGGAACCTGGAAAGACATCGCAGACGACGCATTAGTATCCATGAATTTCTGGGGCTTCACACCGAGCATCTTCGACGAATGCGAAGAAGTATTCGATCAGTTTATCCGCAAGGGAATTGAAGAGAATCCGATGAAGTGCGAGCATGTCATTCCGACTGCTGTAGGCCAGCTTGTCAATGAGAAAAAGTGCTCCGTTAAGATGCTCTCCAGCAAGGATCAGTGGTTCGGTGTCACCTACAAGGAAGACAAGCCACTCGTTGTGGAACGCATTGCAGAAATGAAAGTCAAAGGTCTGTATCCTGACGTCCTCTGGGACTGATTATTATCGCTGCATACCGCTGCCGTTTCCGACAGCGGTTTTTCTTTGCGCATCTGACAGTCGATCATGATCTGTCCAGTGCGTGGATTCTAGTTATATGC
>SABF01000065.1 GCA_009929095.1 Erysipelotrichia bacterium | reverse complement strand
CCGTGCTTACAGAACTGATGATTTTGCATTTCAGATCAGCATCACGACACTTATCTATAATTACCTTTAAATTCTGCTTGCTGATATTTGTAATGGCAATATAAATAAGATCTACATTATTCTTTGCTGCTACTTCTTTCAGATCATCTGTTGTGCCCAATACTACACAGCCGGAAAGAATCTGCCCTTTTTTATCCGGATTATCATCCAGAAGACCTACAACCTTACTGTCATAGCGCTCATTAATGCTCAATTCCTTTATTGCCATACCGCCGGCAGAACCTGCACCGATAATCAGTGCTCTGTGAGTGCTGTTAGCCTGAAGGCCATGTCTTCGATACATGCGATAGAATACCCGCAGTGCCAGCATCATGATCAGCTGAATCATTGTAGCTGTCACAGGAATACTGCGCGGATAATTCTTTACCGGCAGCAGGCATACAACCAGGAACCAGATTCCATTCGCTAAGCAGATTGCCTCAGCAATTCGAACAATTTCATCAATTGAGACATACTGCCAAAGTGTTTTATTCACATGAAACAGCAGCAGGAAAACCAGATTCAGAAGCAGTACAATCGGCATGCACCTAAAAATCATTGCAGAATAGTCTGTGTTAAGCGAAGCACCGAAATCCATGCGGAAGAAATAAGCGGCAAAGTATGCCACAAAAACAATGACAGCGTCAACTACTGTCAGGATAATCGCTCTATACTTATGTATTAACTGGCTGTTATTTTTCATCTAGTATAAATTAGAGCCAGAAATCATGTTTCTGACTGGGTAATATTGTAACACAGAATCATTTTCCATATTTACTATGCTTTATTCATACGCTGAATCTGAGTAATATCTATGTTCAAAAGCCTCATTCTGTCTTCCACCATGGCCTTCAATACCACTTCACTGGAGAATCGTTTTTTTACAAACTGCACTCCATTTCTGCCATACTGTTCTCTTAGTGATGGATTGTTCATTAATTTGATCATAGCTTCTTTCAGTGTCAATACATCTTCTTTCTTTACCAGCAGACCAGTCAATTCATCCTGCATTGCCTCAGAGGGGCCGGGAATATCACTGACGATAACTGGAAGTCCCAATGCTTCTGCTTCAATCGTCACATTGCCAAAACCCTCTCGATAGCTGGGAAAAATAAAAATGTCCATTGCACTCATATATGCTTCTACGTTTGAAACAAGTCCGGTATATATAATACGAGAATCTTTCAGCGATTCCTGATACAATGCCTGATTCAGAGTATCAGGTTTATCTGCAGGACCGACAATCATAAGCCAGGTATGATCATTTTGAATACTTTGATAGGATTCAAATACCTCATTCAAGCCTTTCTCTCTGTCAAGCCTGCCAACAAATCCAAATATAATATCCGCATCCGGAATCTGATGCTGTCTGCGAATGGTCTCTCGGAATTCTGTCTTCTTTTGAATATCAAAACGCTGCATGTTTACACCCTGGCAGCTGCCATAGCCAACGGTGTGTCCCTTGGAAGCTGGAAATAGATTTTCTTCAATGTCAAACTGCAGATTTTTCCTGCTGTCTGGTTCAATGACTGTAGAATTGCTGCAGGTGATCTTTTCCAATTTTTTGAATACTGCCTTTTTCCAGCCGCTGAGACCTACATAGCGGATACCCCACTGGCAGTATAGCCGTACTGGAATACCGACCTTCTTTGCTGCAGAAGAGGCATAAAAGCCCGCATTGGGTGTCGCGTACTGCACCAGATCAAACTGTTCACGCCGGAATAACTGTTCCATTTCCTTCTTTGCAGTAAATCCTGTTAAGCTGACACCTCGATTCATATGAATGGGATAGAAATGAATACGAGGATCCAGTTCTGCCGCAAACTTTTCATCATTTTCACAGACCATCCAGATTTCAAATAAATCTGTTTTCAGCAGTTCGTTTGCCAGACTGACCACAAACTGCTTCATGGTAAAAGAAATTGTTGTGACAAAGCATATTTTTTTCATCAGTCTGTTTTTCCTTCCTTGATTCCTTCATGATGGAACACTTTGCCAATCGTCATGAAGAAAACCTTTGCATCAAAGGCAAAAGAGCATTTTGTGACATATTCACCATCAAATACTGCTTTATCATGAATTGACAATTCATCTCTTCCATTCACTTGTGCCCAACCAGTAAGGCCTGGTCGGATACCATTTGCTCCATAGTGATCCCGCTCGGCAATCAGATCATTCTGATTCCAAAGCGCCGGCCGAGGGCCAACAACAGCCATCTGGCCAAATAGAATATTGATGAGCTGCGGCAATTCATCCAGACTGCTCTTTCTAAGAAATTTTCCAATGGAAGTAATGTACTGTTCTGCATCCTGCAGCTGAGCGGTGGGTACATTCTTTGGCGTATCAATACGCATAGATCTAAACTTTAGGATATTGAATTCTTTCTTGTTCAGACCGATTCTTCTCTGCTGAAAGAAGACCGGTCCTCTGGACGTTGTCTTCACCGCAAGGATCACCACCAGAAATAATGGGGACAGAATGATCAAGCCAAGGAGAGAAAGCAGAAAATCCAGTATCCGCTTGATATATTTTCTGTATATCATATCTTTCCGTTCCTTTCTTATTCAAACTCTTTATTTCTTTGGACTGTCAAAGCGAAATCTCAAGCAGAAATTTAATAACAGTCCTGGGATATATGCAAGTATCGCATAACAGCCAAATCCACTGCAGAAGATTTCTCCGCTTCTATGCGCAAGGAATGCTTCTGCAGTAAAGTGCACTGCAGTACGGAATTTGAACGCTAATGAGGTGTCCGGCAGTGTAATGTAGTATTTCCTCATTTCCAGAAAATTATCCGGATTCGATACATAACGCTGTCCAGTAGTCGCTGTCAGTCCGCCTTCTTGGTATTCTACCGTTTTCAGGCAGTGATTCAATACCAGAAAATCATACTTGCGGCTGATTTCCAGATATAGCATATGCGGTTCAAAGCACTTGCCGGACTGAAAAAAAGGCTGTTTCAATGCTTCTCGATACAATTCAGTACGCACAACATGCGTACGATCGCCATTATGAAGCTTATATCTTCCAGTAAGCAAACCAATCAGATTGATGTGTTCAAGTTCAGGAAGCAGATCGCCAATCATTGACCCATCTGCAGCATAGTCAAGACCTATGATACCGCCATATGCAGTACTGCCCTTCTCTTTCCAGAATTTCAGAATTGTTTCTACTCCATCCTGCGGCATCCAGTCATCGGAATCCACACCTACAATCAATTCAGTACTGCAATATTTTATTGCAGTCATATAGGTAGAGTAGAATCCTCGATTTTCTTTCCATAGATAGACAATCTGGAACTCTTTGTTTTCTTCTGTCCACTGCTGAACCATTTCATTGGTTCCATCGGTTGATCCATCATCCACAATCAGCCAGATAAAATCTCTGCATGTCTGTATAAGCAATGCATCATAAGCTCTTTTTAAAAGGCTCTTACGGTTATAGGTGGATGTAAATACTGTCAATCCCGGTTCAGTCATTATCTTTCCTTTCACATATCTATCCATCGCATGATACTCATTTAAGTGAAATAATAATGATTTGCTACAGAAACGTTACCAGTTTAGTTTTTATAAGTGGAATATCAAATTATTTGATTTTCTGTATCGGTACTATTCTATCACCTGCACTATATGTACTCCAGATGGTTTTCTTGCCCTGCTTCCATGCTGAATGCTATGATTGCATAGGAAATTAAGACATGAACAGCAAAAAGAAGATACTGGTATATCTTGGATCGTTTCCACCCTATGAAGACGCCATCACAAATGTGATGATGCCTCTTTTAAAATCGCTTCAGAAAGACTATCAGGTAGACATCTTTACAAAGTCTACGGATGGCAGAGCTTTGCTGGACGAAGATATTGATGGATTTCACGTATTCCGTGATAAGAACTACACAAAGAATGAAGAGACTAGAAAGAAAAAATTCCGCATTTCCTATATTAGGGACACCAATCCTTTACTGCTTGATGTCAATCATCAGGGATTGAAGAAATCTGTCATTTCCCTGCTGAACAAGATCAATGACGCATCCTGGGATAATCATATGAACCGCAAAGAAGCAGAACCTTGGAGACATACACTGAAGGAAATATTGAGCAGCGACAGCTATACTGCATTGATTACTGTCACCAGTCTGATTCAGACACAGACAGCAGCTATGAAACTGTATAAAGAAGGATACTTCAGAAGCCATGGCATCAAGTGGATCGCCTATTTTACTGACCCGTTTTCTACTTACATCCGCAATTTAAAACATGCAAATTCCAAAAACTTCATCCAATTTGAGACATCGATCTACCAGTGTGCGGATGCTGTATTTGTTCCTCCTGCTCTCTACAATGACAATATCAATTATCCAATGAAAAAATACAGAGACAAGACAACTGCGCTTGAACAGGCCAGTTTCAAACTGCTTGCTGATAGAGGAACACATCCGGATATGAATCCTGCACACTATAACTGTGTCTATACCGGCAGCCTTTTTGATATCACTGTCAGAAATCCGGATTACTTTTTTAAACTGACTTCCAAAATTTCGCCGGATATTCATTTTCATATCATATGCAATCTGACCAACTCAAGAGTAGAAGAACTGAAAAAACAGTATCTCGATGGGCATTCTAACATTCACTGGTATGGCAGAAAGTCACTGGATGAATGTTTCGACTATATGCTGCAGGCAGATGTACTGATCAACCTTGGCAATGAATGCACAAATCAGACCCCAAGTAAAGTATTTGATTACATTGGTGCCTGCCGGCCGATTGTTAATTTCTATTCTTTTGATCAGGATACTTCAAAAAAGTATCTGGAACGCTACCCTTCAAAACTTAATATTAAAGATAAAGAAAATGAAGATCCTATGGATCTTCAGAGTTTTGAACAGTTTATACATAATTCCAAATCCATAACAGTTGATCCTAAGAAGATTATGGAACTGTATGCGGACTGTGATTCTGAACTGATTGGCAGAACCTTCCTAAAGAAAATTCATGAGATTCTAGAATAATGATTTGAAATGTCTGATGATATTTACACAGTAGCCGTGAAACACTCTTAAGCCAAACAGCTTATCTGTTTCTTTCAGTGCATTTGTATGATCAACCACTTCTTCATGTGTTGCTTTAGGGCGTTTAGAATAATCCAGTTGAATTCCATATTTCCTGACAATCAATTCAACGATTTCCGGATTCCATTTACCTCTTACAATTCCTGGCAGTTGATAATCAAATACCGGCTTGACGTTGTCCTCACAGCAGTAGAATTTTTTGGATGTTCTAAAGCTTCTCAGATTGCCGATAAACTCCCAGATCCATGGATCTTCATCATCTCTGAGATAACTGATCAGATCTTTTCTTCTCCAAAGACATGCCTGGGCATTGAATTTATACTGAGAAAAGCGTTTTCTCTGTGCAAAACCAGGATACTGGCATGGTTTCTTGCCATAGATTGTCGTATAAAAATCAAAGCAGGTAATGGATGGATCTTTATCCATCCATTGGATGCATTGCTCTATCTTCAGATTATCCACCTTGCTTTCGAGAAAGAAATCTTCCAGAAAGAAGATAATATATGGGGTATCTATTCGCTTGAGCGTTTCTTTCAGTCTTAATGACCATGGAACTTCATTTGCCTTGCTGAAAAGATGAAATGAAGTGATATTAAGACCTGCTATGCTGAAAGATTTCGTTTCTGTATTCAGAACAATGGGAAATGTAATATCACTCCAGTTATGTTTCAGCACAGTGAAAAACGGCTGCCATGTATCCTCATAGTTATCGCAGCTTGATACGACTACTGTACATTTTCCACCATTGTTCTTTTCCATAGATTGATATACGCCTGCCGTTTACTGCTCGATCTTGTAATACTCTTTATACCACTCAGCAAATTTTCCCAGTCCTGCTTCAATAGAAGTATCTGGTTTGAAGCCAAAATCCTTCTGCAGTTCAGTAACATCTGCATAAGTCTGATATACATCTCCCGGCTGCATATCAAGATATTCCTTCTTTGCTTCTCTTCCTATGGACTTCTCCAGTGTACTGATAAAGTCCATCAGTTTCACCGGCTGATTATTTCCGATGTTATATACCTTATACTGATCACCATCTTCATTGGCCTTTGGCGGACATGGAAGGATATCTTCAATTCCCTGCACAATATCATCAATATATGTGAAATCACGCTGAAGCTTCCCGTGATTGAATACTTTGATTGTCTCATTCTTCATAATCTTGTTGGTAAAAGAGAAGTAAGCCATATCAGGTCTTCCCCAGGGACCGTATACTGTAAAGAATCTAAGACCAGTAGAAGGAATGCTGTAGAGATGGCTGTAGCAGTATGCCATCATTTCATCACTTCTCTTGGTAGCAGCGTAAAGGCTAATGGGGTGGTCTACCCGATCCTCTTCACTGTATGGTGTTTTCTTCTGCATGCCATAGACAGATGAACTGGACGCAAACACCAGATGTTCCACAGGATAATGACGGCATGCTTCCAGAATATTGAAAAACCCGATGATATTGGAATTGATATAGGCTCTGGGATTCTCTATGCTGTAGCGTACACCTGGCTGGGCTGCCAGATTCACGACAATTTCAGGTTTAAATGATTCAAAAGTTTCACTCACAAGTTTCTCATCTTCCAGATTGCCATGCACAAAGATAAACTTGGGATACTGCTTAAGAATTTCCAGTCTTGCCTGCTTCAGAGCCGGATCATAATAGTCGTTCAGTGAATCCACTGCAAGGACAGTGCACCCCTGCTCCAGAAGGCTTTTTCCAAGATGGAAACCAATGAATCCTGCTCCGCCGGTAACTAATACTTTTGCATTTTTATTCATACAATATTCAGTCCTTTTCTAGTTATGTATCAGTCTTTGCAGAACAGATCTCTGGTAAAAACCTTGTCTTCTACATCTTTCAGGTCATCACTCATTCGGTTGGCAATGATCAGATCTGACTTCTGCTTGAATTCACCTAGATCCCGGATCACTTTAGAACGGAAGAAGTTATCTTCTTTCAGTGCCGGCTCATATACAATTACCGGAATACCCTTTGCCTTTACCCGTTTCATAATGCCCTGGATAGAGGAAGATCTGAAGTTATCACTGTTGGACTTCATGGTCAGACGATAGACGCCTACCACTTTAGGGTTCCTGGCAATGATCTGGTCAGCAATATAGTCTTTTCTGGTTCTATTAGAATCTACAATTGCCTCAATCAGGTTGCTTGGCACATCCTTGAAGTTTGCCAGCAGCTGCTTGGTATCCTTTGGCAGACAGTAACCACCATACCCAAATGAAGGATTGTTATAGAAGTCGCCAATTCTCGGATCAAGGCATACACCCCGAATGATCTCTTTGGTATTAAGACCTCTTACATCAGCGTAGGTATCAAGTTCATTGAAATATGCAACTCTCATAGCAAGGTATGTATTTGAAAATAGTTTAATAGCTTCTGCTTCAGTTGAATTTGTAAATAAAATTGGAATATCTTTTTTTATGGCACCTTGTGATAAAAGAGTTGCAAAAAGTTCTGCTCTTTTACTTAATGGATAGTAGTAATATTGTATTCCATCATATTCAGTTATTATGACTTCTTTATCGACACCATTAATTAGCGTCATTTGTTCTACTGGTTCCAAACCCGCAAGTGCTTGTAATTGGAACTCAATGGATTTACTAAATTCTAGAAATTTAAGGGATTGTAATGGAGTAAACAAGTAATTTCTCTTTTTATTTGGAGCAAGATATCTTAGG
>SABF01000064.1 GCA_009929095.1 Erysipelotrichia bacterium | reverse complement strand
CTATAAAGCAGACTGCAATCGCCATGGTTAAAGAAATACATTCCAGAATTGTGCGTTTATACATCTGGCTGATCAAAATCATCAGCAGCGTTACAGCTTCCAGCAGCAGTTGAAAACGATCTTTTTTCATGCCTACAATCGTAACACACAAGATTGACCTTTTCAGATTTGGGTGGCATACTGATGCCGGTAAGAGAACTGAAGAACCGGCTTGTGCTATCACAGAAAGGCTTTAAGCTCTTCGCAGACTGAGAGGGTTGCGAAATGGGAAGAAGCCATTCTGTTTTTTTGCGTAAGGAAATACATGAGCAGGACTGTCAGAACATGGTTCGCTGGATTTCAAATAACGATGTCAGCAGATACCTGAATGAAAGCCATGATCTGAAGAATGATATTGAAGAACTGTTTCAGAGTGCCGGAGAAGAAATGATTGCCCTGCACCTGAATCAGGACGGGCATTTTTACCTGGTATGCGAAGAAGACAGTTCTTCCATCGGCTATGTCAAACTGTCTCACCTGACCGACCGCTGCTATGAAGTTGTTTACTGCATCGGTGAAGAGAATCTCTGGGGTCATGGTCTTGGCAAAGAGACACTTGCCCGTACACTCAGAGTCGCATTTCTGGAAAAAAGGGCAGACTCAGTCGTCGCCCGTATTGATCATGACAATAAACGTTCTCTTCGCACTGCTGCTCACTGCGGCATGAAGTATATGAAGGACTTTCACCAGATGGCAGTTTTCCGCATCACTGCCGAAGAATTCTTTCATCAGCTTGGTGCCTGACTGCTATTCCTTCTTCAGCCGTTCTTCTCCCCACCAGTGAGGCATCAGTTCTCCAAGCGTAATAACAGTTCTATTCCTGTAATCGAGCATGATCTCCATGTCTCGATTTTTTCGTTCAGCTCCATCAGAAATTCCCGACAGGCACCGCATAGCATACCGCCTTCTCCATTTGGCGGTTCATCATGAAAAGCAATCGGACGCCTGATCACCGGCTGACCGCAGGCTTCATATATATTCAGTGCAGCAGTCCGTTCTCACTTTCAATAGCCGCAGTAATATGATGTGCATCAGCAAACGGCGAGACCTCTTCCGGATGATGATGCTTCGCTTCACTGCAGAGGGTTTCTCAGATATCCATTACAGAAGATCCTCTGCCGCATCGCTGCATGCATCGGCCGCATTCAGAATGCCCAGACACCAGAGATCATATTCTTCATCTTTTTTCTTCAGTTCCGGATGTTCATCCATATAGGCGAGATACTTCTGCACACCTTCCGCAAGACCGATCCTGCACTTGAAATCCGGTATCATCTGATACATTGTTTCCGTTTCGTACATATTGGAATACTGCTTATCGCCGAGAATAGCAGATAGATTGTCATAGTGCGAACTGGCAGCCAGAGTTTCACTTGCCACATGAACGATTCTCGATTCCGCATTCAGCTGGTGATACAGTTCATGATAGATCATGTCCCATGTTGCACATTCCGGGTTGACCAGATTGACACTTCTGCCGATTGTTTCCGGCTTGAACAGCAGCTGTACAAAGTTATATGCAAAATCATCTGTATGCATGCTGTGCCAGATGCTCTTGCCATCGCCATGAACAATAACCGCCTTGCCGGCAAGCATACGATCAATAACACTCCAGCATGTCTTTCCTTTTACACTCAGCGGATAACGGTCATAGCCATACGTCTGTGAAGGACGGACAATCAGAACAGGAAATCCCGTATCTCTGTATGCCTTCATGAATACTGCTTCCGCAGCAGACTTCATCCGGCCATACTCTGAATATTTATTTCCCTGAGGAGAATTCTCATTCAGGATATACACGTCTTCATGATTGAATACACAGACAGTGGAGATAAAGATATACTGATCCGCCAGCCCCTGAAACAGCTGAATACGCTGCTCTGCCTGCTGCGGTCCATAGGTCAGAAAATCACATACTGCATCATAATGCTTTCCCTGCAGCAGTTGTTTCATGTGTTCAGTATCATTGATATCCGATATCAGCTGCTGTGCCTCAGCGGGAAGTTCTCTGTGTCCGCGATTCAGCACAGTTACCTCCACTTCATCACTCTGCCCCAGCAGTCGTGTAATGGACATAGATATTGTTCCTGTGCCGCCTATCATCAATACTTTCTTCATCTCAGTTTCATATCCCTCCGTTTATTCTATTAAAGAATATCAATCTTTCCTTTGTACTGTTTCAGATATGCCGCATTGACCTGATCGCCGCGATCCAGATTTCCACTGACCCACACCGGTACATCCGCTCCTGCTTTGCCAAGTTTTACAATTGCTTCACCCATGACACCGATCAGGATGCTCATGCCTACTACTGTACTCGTAGAGCAGAAGCGTTCCTTCACACTGGGATCAGATAATACTGCATCTCCCTCTACACATGGAAGATCCAAGACAAGATCTGATACATCCTTCAGTTTCTTTCCGCTGCTGTGTCTTGATGACACTTTCTCCGTATAGTCCAGAGAAGTCAGACAGATCACATTCATTCCCTTTTCCTTTGCCGCAAGCGCCATATCAATTCCTGCCGGATTCCGACCGGAAACTGACACAATAACCATAGTGTCAGCAGGCGTTGTGTACTGCGCATCCAGTACGCCATAGGCAAAGCCTTCATTTCGCTCCATCAGCTGCGAAAGTCTGACCTGCGGATAGATATTATACTGTGGGATCATGATGGCATTGATTGGCACAAGTCCGCCAGTTCTGAAGCACAGTTCTTCCCCAAACATCTGAGAATGACCGCACCCGAACACATGAACAATGCCACGATTCATGACTGTGGCCGCAATCATTTCTGCAGCCTGTTCCAGTTCGGCTTCCTGTTTGAGAGAATTCTGAAGCTGCTGTTCTACTTCTGCGTAATACCGTTCTATTATTTTCATGATTGCTAATCTCCTGGATTATATTCTGATCATACCATGGAATGCGAAATATAAAATCCCATATTATGCCAGCATATCCAGAAAATCCAATAATCATTTCCGCGAGAGAAGTGTATTTAATGTTCGTTTCACAACTGCATTCATCATATGAATGATTACGCGGGAATCCATCCTTCATGAGATCCCGCAGCTTGTATGAAGTTTAGGGCAAAGCATCATCTATGCGAACCAAAAAAAGGCAGGTCACAGTCCTGCCCTCTTGACTCCTGTTCCTGTTCATCACTTTTTTCTGCTTTTAGCCGCTGCATTCATCAATCGCTGGAATTCCTGCGGCACCGGTGTATTGAGACTGATCATCTTGCGGGTAATCGGATTCATGAAATCAAGTCTTGAAGCATGAAGACCCAGGCGATGCAGTGCTCCTTCGCCATTGCCGTACTTGTCATCCCCAACAATCGGATGTCCCTGATCTGCCAGCTGTACACGGATCTGATTCTTCCTTCCGGTATCTATGGTTACCCGCAGCAATGAGTATTTTTCATTCTCATCCAATACTTCATAATGAGTGATTGCTTTCTTTCCGTGAGGATCGTCAGAAACATATACCATATTATTCTCGTTCTCTTTCAAATAACTGGTGATAGTTCCCGTCTTTTCCTTCAGTTTTCCTTCAATGACTGCAATGTACTCTCTGAGTTTAACATCGGCATTCCAGTGCATTCTCAGCATGGAATGAACTTTAATATCCTTTGCAAAAACCAGTACACCGGAAGTCTCTTTATCAATTCGATGCAGTACATACGGTCTAGCCTTGGGATCCTTGGCTTTCAGATAATCCACGATATAAACATAGGCGCAGTCTCTGTCAGTATCAGATTCCACTGACAGCATTCCATTCGGTTTATTGACCGCAATGAAATACTCATCCTCATAGATGATCCTGCTGGTAAGTTTATTCGCTACTCTGCCTTTGGATATCTTCTTGACTGGCGGAGTATGTACAGAGTTCTTGGCAATCTTTACTTCATCATCTTTAGCAAGCGGATAGTCAAACTGTGATACCACCTTGCCATTTACCAGAACTTTGTGCTGGGACAGCAGACCCTTAACACTGTTGCGTGACATTTCCTTCTGCTTGATCAGCAAATATTCTAAAAGTTCTGTGGAACGGCCAATCTTGTACTGAGCAGTATATCTGATCTGCTCAGGTTTCTTTTCATCTTTCGCATTTCTGCGGTCTGGTTTCTTTTTCGTGTCTTTTCTCATGGCACAATTTTAGCATACTCATAAAGCTCATAGAGACTTCTCCATGGGAATCATATTCATTGTAAGTGAATCATCAATCTTCAAGCTGTATCTGCCTGAAGCCTGTGAAAAACCAGATTTTCGATATAGAGACACAGCCGGTGTATTGTAATCCACGACAAACAGGCGAATAACGTCTGCTCCAAGTTTCTTTGCCTGTTCTTCTGCATAAATTACTGCGGCGGATCCAACACCCTTGCCTTTCATAATAGGATTGACTGCCAGACGGTCCAGGTAAAGATACCTGAAAGCAGGAACATCCCATTTTCCTGTATCTTCTCCTTCGGTAGAAGTACATAGAGAAAAAGCGGCGGCAATCTGTCCAGAAGACAAAAGGAGAAATAACTGATGTCGCTCAATGTCTTCTTGAAACATGCAGAAAGGATATACTTCATCCCAGATACCAATGCCGGCATCATCCATGTCAGAAATGACTCTCTGATACAGAGAGGTTATTTCTGGGATATCTTCAGGCTCTGCAAGTCTGCATATAAGTCCAATATTGGGATTCATGGATACAGAAATTTTACCATATAAACATTGCTGATGCTGTTGCGCAGTAAAAATCCTCCCCCATTTGCGAATGCTTCAATGTGTGTCTTTCTTCTGCAAACCAAGCCAGCACTCTTGGCTCATTTGAGGAGAAGTCAGCAACGCAGTACTGCATCCCTTGCATCTTTCAAATGTTTAAAATTTCATCAAACTGCTCCCCCTTCAATTATTTAATGTATGACAGATCGTAAGGCAGTGAAATATCGATGCTTTCTTTTCCGGGATCTGGTTGGGCAATTAGAGCTTCATTAACGGGTTATTGATTAGCTGTAGCCAAATTTACATATTTGCATTCCTGTATGCCTGCATGTTTAAACCATTATTTAACCTTTTATACGATAATGTCTGAGCCGTTCATTTAATCACCCATGATTGGTCATGAATGCTTTTAATTCCCTGTCTCTGTATTATCTGATCCTTGTTCTTCTGTGTCAGATGTCATTTATCTTATACCGAAATGATCGTGACACTCGATGCCATTAAAAAGCAGAATCAGATTTCTGACTCTGCTTCATTTCAATTAAATGGTTAAGCATTCTCTTAGACTATTCTGTAATAGTTATTCCAATTCAGATAAGAATGACGTTCCGTTCTGCGGCTTTGGAGCATTGAAATAGTCACAGCATGTAGCACCCACATCCGACATTGTTGATCTTTCTCCTACATGAACGCCATGAAGGCCTTTTCTGTAGATTAGCAGCGGAACCTGCTCTCTTGTATGCCTGCTAGTTCCAATATCCGGATCGTTTCCGTGATCCGCCTGTATAACCATGATATCTTCTTCATTGAGAAGCGGCAGAATTCTTGCCAAGCCTTCATCTGCCTGTTTCAGAACCTTGAGGTATTCAGCACTGTCTTGAGAATGGCCCGCCAGATCAGTTTCCTGAACATTGGTGCATACAAATCCGCTTTTCAGATCACAAATGGAGTTATATGTAATATCCATCACTTCCGGTGTCGGGACGCAGGATATGCTGGTTCCAGCATCGTTATATACAATGTCTGCAACTTTTCCAATCAGGATGACTGGAATTGACATTTTCCCCAGAATAGTCGGAACCTGTACATTTCGATCGACACCATATCCTAGATGTCTGCATTGATAGCCCTGCTCATATGATTTAGATTTTGCAGATGCAATGCCAATGAACTTGCCTTGGCGAATCTCCTCCGCATTATACAGATCCTTCATTGTATTTCCGGTTCCGCCAAATACTATTACACGGCCTACTGTGACCACTTCTCTGACCAGTTCTGCAATCTCATGTTCTTTGTCAAAACTGATCTGATCAAGCGGTGCAGTCACGTTGTAGCACATACCAAGATCTGCTTCAAGATTATCTGCTACAGTCACATAATCATCGCATACAACATATCTCAGTCCATCTCTGTTGATTATCTCTACTTTATGTCCCGCCTCTTTCAAATGTGCAGCGACAATATCAACTTTCTCCTGAAAGGGAATGATTTCAGGTTTTTGCGGCCGTGTTCCCATGATCTCCTGATGACCCATAAAGGTATCTGCACCATGATGCATGAGATTGCTCTTCCCATAATTCGCATCCGGAGAAAACTTCATACACGAACTTTCACTGCCAAAAGCATTCATCAGTCCAAGGCGCTCCAGTGTCGGCAGTTTCATATCAGGAAAGTCGTGAAGAATGCTGCGCAGAGTATTTGCTTTCTCATCTCCAGGTCGAGCCGTCACTGCGTCTTTCATTGCACCAATGCCAAAGCCATCCAAGACAATTACAATAAATCGTCCTTGTTTCAATTCACTCATCTCCCTCTGCACTGCATATACTGCCGGTCAGAATATTCAATACTGTCTGACTTCCAGCCCGATTTGGATTAATGCGGATCATCGTATCAAGATAAGCAGAGTTTGTTTTCAGCACTGTTCCAGATACGCGATAAAACAATGGTGCTATTTCATATTTACTTTCTGATCCAACTGGGTTGGGCAGTGCGCCAAGCTTTTCTGCTTCCTTCAGCACCTTTTGAGCGATTGGATGTTCAAATTCCACCATGATGACTTTTGACTGAGAATTCGCAATATACGCATTCTTGATTCCCTTGATCGTATGGTTCTTAATCGCTTCTACGATCTTTTCGCTTTCCACTGCCTGTATTGCATTGGCTACTGGAGCAGTAACAAGTCCACGCAGAACGTCCAGAGCTTCATGTCCCTGTACCTGACATCCGCCTGAATAATGCATTTTTCTTATGATGTCTATATATTTTTTCTTTCCGACAACACAGCCAATTCCTTCCGGCCCTTGAAGTTTAAAAGTTGAAAAACAGCTCAAATCTGCACCGCACTGCACACCGATTTTGGAAACTTTGAGTACTGCATAATTGTCATCAGTGATTACTGGAATATCACTGACTGCCTTGATTGCATGAACAACTTCCTCGAGATCATAACTGTCATCCAGCTTCTGACGTGTATACTGCACTAATGCAGCTTTTATGTCTTGGTTCTGCTTAAGTTTTCCCTCTATGGATTCAAGATGATTGTAATCTGCCGCAACTGAGGTCAAGCCAAACATATCAATAGTCGTCTTGGTTGTTGAATAGATCGGTGCATCATGTACCAATAGTTTTCCACCTGGATGGATAACCGACGAAATACCATAGCGTATTGCGTTCGTACCAGCCCCTCTTACAAGAATTGCGTCTTCTGTCTGAAAAAAGTCTTTCAGAACCAATTCAACTTTACCTGTTGTCAAAGGCTGATTGTTTTCTTTATTAACACCTAAATCTCCTCGTGACAGACTCTCTGAGCCTGAAAACTGTTTAGTAATGCAATCAACCAGTTCAAACTGTTTTTGCATTGCCTCTTCAATTGATATGCTTTTCAGTGGATAAACATTCATTTTTCTGCCTCCTACACTTGGTATCCGTCAAGAAAATAGTTATCGAGATTCAGAAAATATCTGGTGATCAGTTCGTCATGGATTTCCGGAAACATAGCTGATACATGGAGAAGATGACTGATCTTTTTTTTATCATTTTCACACATGAGAAG
>SABF01000398.1 GCA_009929095.1 Erysipelotrichia bacterium | reverse complement strand
CGATATGCCATGCTCTTAGCTACTTGATGCACCATCGCAGGTTTGGTAGATGGCAAGCTTGAGAGGGAGTCATAATGCTGCTGAATCCATTTCTGGAACCTGTCGTTGATCACTGTCCTGAGTTTATGGATATTCTCAGAGTCATGGGGATCATTCACTGAATAGAGCTTGAATAGTAACTCCGCATAGTCCTTTGTGAACTTCTGCCAGTCTCTGAAGGAGCTTTCCAATCCCGGCAGATGAGATTGTACAAGGGACATCAAACTTTCGATCTGATCAACCGGATCAAGTGTCTTCAGTTCGATGCCACAGCTTATCCACCCCAAGCCATCATCTCTTGTAGCATCTATCCTGACCCGCTGAAGCATCCCTTCTGCAAAGAAGTTATCTGTATAGACCTTCAAATCATGATGATCGAAAGGCAGCACTTTGATATTGACTGCCTGATTTATCCGATCATCTAAAAAATGGCTCCATTCATTCTGCAGAAAACTAAAGAAATGCTCACTACTTTCCAAAGCATGCCGAAGATCGATTTCGTAGTCTGATACAAATCTATCTCCAGCATCGTGAAGTTTATCCACCAGGAATCCCGGAAGCTCTGTGTCTGTGTAATGCAGCTTGAACAGAATAGCCCAGAATTGCACCTCACTGCTGATTCCCGCAATGTCGATCCCAAACACTCGCCTGGTAATAAAATCTATGCTCTCATTGTATGAAGCAATATACTGAGGATGTGATCCCAGTAGTTCAAACAGAGAACTGTAGTACTGGCTGGGAAGTTCCTTGATAGCCTTTGCGTTTAATCCGGTGAAAAAGTCTTCAAGTCTCAGTTCTACCTTCTCTGCTTTGACCATCACCGAATACGGCAATTGAGCATTATCTACCAGATCAGCGGAGATCCTGATCATCAGTTTGGAGTCATCATTTCCTGATACCATCTGTCTCTTGCTTTCAAGATAGAAAAACAAGCTCAGATTGTCAGTGTAATCATAGACATCATATCCTGTGCCCACTAAGCGCTCAAAAATGGCCGTATTTAAAGTCAAGCCATCATAGTCGAACAAGATCACCATCTGGGTAGAAGATTCGCACAATCGCCCGATTATGGCGTTTATCCATGCATCTTGCTTCATGCCTTGCTCGCTTTTCACCGCTGGCAAAGACGGGTTCCAGCGATGATGGCAGATCGGCTTGAGCGGGCGAACGGTCAAGCCCAAACTGCTGATTACTTGCGGAATTTCCGGCGCCATTCAGTTTGTGGCCGGAATGAAGGGCAGCGAACTGATCCTGTCCGTCAATACCGACCCGGAAGCGCCGGTCTTTAAAGTCGCGCATTATTGCCTGGTCGGTGATCTCTATCAGATTATTCCCGACCTGATCGCGCGCATTAAAGCCGTCGGTCCCGCCGAATTCATCCGCAACCCGGGAGTGTGAATCATGTACGAATACAAGCGAATTGACGATGCCGATATGGCCT
>SABF01000063.1 GCA_009929095.1 Erysipelotrichia bacterium | reverse complement strand
CATATATTCAAGTGATGCGCCGCCGCCTGTGGAGATGTGTGTGAACTTGTCAGCGTAGCCGAGGTTCTTCGCAGCAGATGCGGAATCTCCGCCGCCGATAACGGACATGCAGTCATCAAGACCGGCAATTGCCTTGCATACGCCGACTGTTCCAACTGCAAACTGTTCCTTCTCGAACACGCCCATCGGTCCATTCCAGAATACAGTATGAGCACCGGCAAGTTCCTTAGTGAACAGTTCAACAGTCTTCGGGCCGATATCGAGTCCCATGTATCCATCAGGAATCTTATCAGCGTCGACAGTCTGTACATCAGTCGGATTGTCGAAATCATTAGCGATAACAGTATCAACCGGAAGGACCAGCTTGCCTTTGCCCTTTTCAAGGAAGCTCTTGGCAATATCAATCTTGTCTTCTTCAAGCAGGGAAGTACCAACGTTCCAGCCCTGTGCCTTATAGAAGGTATAAGCCATGCCGCCGCCGACAATAACCTTGTCTGCGATCTTCAGAAGATTCTCAATAACGGCAATCTTATCAGATACCTTAGCTCCGCCCAGTACTGCAACGAACGGATGTTTCGGATCATCCAGTGCCTGTCCAAGATACTTCAGTTCTTTTTCAATCAGGAATCCGCCGGCAACTTCCTTCATGTTGGAAGGAATTCCAACTGTGGAAGCGTGTGCTCTGTGTACGGAACCGAATGCATCTTCTACAAATGCATCGCCAAGTTTTGCCCAGTATTCGCTAAGCTCCGGGTCATTCTTTGTTTCGCCTTTTTCATAGCGAGTGTTCTGCATCAGGACAATGTCGCCATCCTTCATTGCAGCAACTGCATCTTCGAGCTCTGCGCCGCGTGTTGTATTTACAAATGTAACTGGAGCGGACTGAAGTTCGCCGAGGCGTGTGGCAACGATGGACATATCATTCTTTACTTTATCCTCGTCTGTCTTGATCTTTCCCAGGTGGCTCATCAGAATCACCCTGGCGCCATTCTCTGTCAGATAGTTGATTGTTGGAAGTGCGGCACGAATGCGGTTGTCATCCGTAATTACTCCATTCTTGTGGGGAACATTAAAGTCAACACGTACAATGACGCGCTTACCCTTAACGTCCAGATCCTTAACCATAACCTTTGTCATGCTTGAATCTCCTCCTTTTTGCACTGATTATTATAACACTCGCTCATTTCGTGAGTAAATGGACAAGTCGCTAAATTCGGCGATTTTCCGCGTATTATCACGTGAAAGCGGTTAACTTGTAAATCTCTTTCTGAAAGCGTCAAAGCAGCACCGCAGACTGTTCCCCCAGCCATACCCCGAGCAAGCAGAGCGCCAGGCTCAAACCTGCATACAGCAGTGCCGTCTGAGGCTGCCCATGCTCCATCAGATTCAGCGTCTCCAGGGAAAAGGCAGAGAATGTGGTAAAGCCGCCGCAGAATCCCGTTTTTAGAAACAGAACAAGCTGAGAGAAAAGTCCGTGTTTTTCAGCAGAAGCTGCAATCAGCCCAATCAGAAACGCACCAAGCAGATTGGTCAAAAATGTCATCCAGGGAAAGCTGCCTTCCGTATGAATCAGACTCAGAAGATATCGGCAGATCGCCCCGAGTGCTCCGCCTAAGCCGATTATTGCAATAGTCATGTTCACCGGTCTTCTTTCTGAAACTGCTTCAGGTAGATATCTGCGGAGCGAGACATTTCTCTGGAGAAGCTGCTGTCATATTTACGATTGCAGAAAGCTGCCGTCCACTGTTCAAAAGTCTCACCGTGCAGTCTCTGCTGTACCGTCCTTCGAAGCTGCTGAGAAGAAAGCGAATGATACGCATTCTCATGCACAATCAGATCCAGATCAGCACGCTGCGGTTTTAGTTGGTTCATTACTTCTGCTGATGGATATCCGAAGATCACCATGCATACCGGCATCGTATATTCCGGAAGATGCAGAAGTTTTTGATGTATTTCGACATTCTCCAAAATATCACCGATATAGCAGCTTCCAATGCCAAGCGACCAGGCCGCAGTAACTGCATTCTGAGCCGCAATGCACGCATCTTCACATGCCAGAATCAGATCTCCGGTCCCGGGAGTTCTGAAATCACATCCTGCTTCTTTATATAACTCCAGCCATCTTGAGCAGTCAGCGCAGAAGATCAGCACCAGTTTCGCTCTGGCAATCATCGGCTGATGATCACAGGTTTCTGACAGCCTGTTCTTAAGACTCTGGTCGGTAATATTCAGAATCGCATAAAGCTGCTGATTGCCGGCAGTAGGTGCCTGCACTGCCGCATTCAGAATTGCATCACGCTCTTCCGCACTGATCATCTGATCAGTGAATGCCCGTATTGATTTTCGTTCATTCAATTCTCTGATTACATCATTCATATTCATGTTTTCCTCGGTCTGTCACAGTATAGCAGACATGAAGAAAGGCGAATCACAATGATTCGCCTCATTCACAGCTAATCGTTCAGTCTGACCAGTCGCAAAGCTGGTAATACAGTTCTTCATAGATGCCTGCTGATTTCGCCCATGATACATCGGTCGTCATAGCCGACTTGATCAGGCCTTTCCAGCCTGGTTTATTATCGTAGTACTGATGAACTGCATAACTGATCGTATAGACCATGTCGTCCGCATTGGCTGCCCAGAAGCTGAAGCCATTTCCTTCTCCGGTATACTCATTGAACGGATGCACAGTATCCTTCAGACCGCCGGTTTCACGAACAATCGGCAGTGTGCCATAGTGCATGGCAATCAGCTGTCCGATGCCGCATGGTTCATACAGTGACGGCATCAGGAACAGGTCTGCTCCGGCATAGATGCGATGCGCCAGATCTTCATTGTAGCCGCAGTAGTAGACAGCTTTACCCTTATTCTGGGTTTCCATCCACTTGAAGGCATTTTCGGCATTGTCCTCGCCGGTGCCCAGCACCACAAACTGTACGTCCATACCGAGAATTTCACTCAGCCGATCTGTAATGAGATATACACCCTTCTGTCTTGTCAGTCTGGATACCAGGCCGATCAGGCAGGTGTCATTGGTTACCTTGAGTCCAAGTTCTTCCTGAAGAGCAAGTTTATTTGCCTTCTTGCCGGACGCATTGGTTCGCAGATCAAAATTTTTCGCAAGATGCTTGTCCGTCTTCGGATTCCAGGAGTCAATGTCAATGCCATTGACAATTCCCCAGAGATCATCTCGACGATAGCGAAGAATGGAGTCCATCTTCTCACCATAGGTCTCCGTGAGAATCTCATTGGAATAGGTTGGTGATACGGTCGTCACTTTATCAGCATAAACAATGCCAGCTTTCATGAAACTGATGCCGGTATCAAACTTGATGGATCCGTTATCAAAGTAGTAGTAATCCAGTCCCAAGCAGCTCGGAAGCATATCCACGCCGAAGTTTCCCTGGAACGCCAGATTGTGAATCGTATAGACATGCTTGATGGACTGATAGCGGCTGTCTCCGGCATAGCATGCATGGCACAGCAGCGGTATCATGCCGCACTGCCAATCATTGGAATGAATGATATTCGGCCACCAGTCAATGAAATAGATCATATCCAGCACTGCTCTCTGGAAGAAGGAGAATCGCTCCCCGTCATCCTCATAGCCGTACAGGGTGTCCCGTTCAAAATATCCCTTGTGCTCAACAAAGTAGTAAATGACACCGTCTACACTGGCCGTATAGAACGTTGCCGGCTGATCAATCCAACCTGAATGAATCTGGATAGTACCGAGCCGTTTCAGCTCACTGAAATGCTTGTCAATCACTTTCTTGTAGAGAGGAATTACTACTCTTACATCATGGCCGCGCTCTGCCAGCGCCTTCGGCAGACTGCCAATGACATCGGCCAGACCGCCGGTCTTGATGAAAGGAAGTCCTTCACCGGCAACGAACAGAATCGATCTCGACATACCTGAATCCTCCTTGACTGCTATATTCTGTCTCTGCGTCTGACATAAACAGGCGCTTCATCAGTTCCGACCAGTTTCTTAACGTGATGCACAATTGCATATTTATCAACAACCGCGTGATCCAGTTTGGCATTCTCACCAATATAAGCGCCCGGCAGGATAATGGAATCCTTGATCACGGCACCTTCGCATATCGTGACATTTCTGGATAGAATGGATCCGTTGACTGTTCCCTTTACGAGACAGCCATTGGCAACCATGCTGTCAGTGACCCTTGCAGTCTCAGTAAACATGGTAGGGCAGGAGTCGTTTGTCTGAGTATAGATAGGCCAGTTGGGACGGAACAGCTGATGGGATACTTCCGGGTCTCTCAGTTCCATAGAAATCTTGTAGTATTCTGAAAGATTGTTCAGACATGCCACAAAGCCCCGATAGGCATAGCCGACAACATTGAGTTCATCCAGCGAGTCTCGAATGATATCTTTCAGCCAGTACAGGGAAGACACATCAGAAGCCTTCTTAACCAGTTCAATAAACAGCTTCTTGGTCATGACCATGCATTCCATGGAAATGTTGCGTCCCTTGTAGGAACCGCGATTGGTATCAATTCCATTCACTCGATGATTTTTATCAAGAACCAGTGTATCGCAGCCCAGGCAGTCTTCCTTGGCATTGCTGCAGGAAGTATAGAGCATCGTGATATCTGCCTTGTTATCAAGGTGATGCTTAAGCATCTCGTTGAAATCAATTGAATATACGAAGTAGGACGGTGCAATGATGACATACGGATTCTGGTCCTCTTCGATATACTGCATATTCAGTACGTAATTGGCAATGTCAGTGTTGTACACCGGTGTGGCAAAACTCTTTTCTCCATACAGCACTCTGAGTTTGCCGCGCTTGGAGTTTATATTGTAGTGCTTGCCGTCCCCTAAATGCTCGATCAGGTTGCGCGGCTTCTCCTTGCAGTATACATGTACGTTGTCTATGCGTGAATTGGTCATATTGCTGAGTATGAAATCAATCACGCGGTAGCGCCCCATGAAGGCAATCGCCGGTGTCGGACGATAATCACCCAGTCCGCTGATATAGGCATTGCTGCCCTCAAAACAGATAATTCCCAGTGCGTTCATCTTCCGTTCCCCCTCAGTCCGTATTCTTGGCAATCAGTTCAATATGATCACTCTTGGCATCGCCGACAACAGCGCCAGGTCCTACCTTGACGTCATCTGCCACAATGCAGCGAGTTACCTTTGCTCCCTTGCCGATGCGGGCTCCCGGCATAATCACGGAATCCACAACTTTAGCATCCTCATCTACTTCGCAGCTGGTGCCAAGCACAGAATTCTTTACGCTGCCGAGAATGGTGGAACCCTGTGTAACATAGCAGTTTTCAACAACTGCCTTAGGCCCGATATACTGCGGCAGAGAGTTGCCGTCTTCGGTATAGATTTTCCAAGAAGGATCTGAAAGATCAAATCCGGAATCTTTCTTAAGGAGATCTATGTTGGCTTCCCAGAGAGAGTCAATGGTTCCAACATCTTTCCAGTATCCGTCAAAACGATAGGCCTGAAGCATCTTTCCATTCTTCAGATAGGTTGGAATGATATCCTTGCCAAAGTCGTGATTGGATTCAGGATTCTTGAGATCCTCATTCAGGTAGCGTCTCAATGTCTTCCATGAGAAGACATAGATGCCCATGCTGGCGAGATTGCTCTTCGGATGTGCCGGTTTTTCCTCAAATTCAACAATCCGATCATTCTTATTGCAGTTCATGATGCCAAAGCGGGAAGCCTCCTTCAGCGGAACTTCCAATACAGCAATCGTTGCATCTGCCTTCATTTGAATATGCTTTGCAATCATCCGAGCATAGTTCATCTTATAGATATGATCGCCGGATAAAACAAGCAGGAATTCGGGATCCATGGTATCAATAAAGTCCATGTTCTGCGTGATGGCGTCAGCAGTTCCCAGATATACCTGAAAGTTCTGCTGATCACGCTCCCGCGGTGTCAGTACAAAGACGCCGCCGTCATTGATATCGAGCCCCCAGTTGTGATCGCGCGCCACATAGGAATTCAGAAGCACAGATTCATACTGGGTAAGAACGCCTACTGTCTGGATGCCTGAATTGGCGCAGTTGCTGAGCGGAAAGTCGATGATGCGATACTTGCCTCCGAAGTGAACTGCCGGTTTTGCCACTTTTTTTGTAAGATCAAGAAGTCTGGTGCCACGTCCTCCGGCAAGGATCATAGCCACGGTTGTGTTGGATCTCATTATTATCCCCTCTCATTCTTTTATTGGTACCGCTTACATTATACCAATACCTCTGCTTTAAATATACCAGTTTTACTTTGGTTTGGACCATAAAGTTTCATTCATGCATGAATATTATGTGTAATGTTTCAGTATGAATGGCCGCACAAGACTGATCAGATAAAGGGATCCGGTGATAATCACCGTTCCGCCGCTTCCCGCCATCTTCACTGCCTCATTGATAGCCGCCTGCCAGTTCTGCTCCGTTTCGGTCTGATCATCTTTCAGATGTTCGACTGTATCTGCTCTTGAATTGCTGAACTCCGTTACGATCAGATGATCACACGATGATTCAAGAATCGTTCGAAGTACCTTTCCCTGCTTATCCTTCAGGGCACTGAACACCCCGATCAGCGGTCTTGGACATGGTGCGAGTGCTTTCATCAGTGCAGTCATGCCTTCCGGATTATGAGCCCCATCTGCAATGATCAGCGGATTGGTGCTGAGCTGTTCAAATCTTCCCGGCCACATGCTGTTTCTGACCGCCTGCTTCACCGATTCCGATGAAATATCAGCGCCCAGAAATGATGCCGCCTCTAGTGCCATAGCCGCATCTTCCTTTTCATAGTATGCTGAAACTGCAAGCCGATACTGATTGCCCTTCATTATCATCAGATCTGTTCCCAGATCTTTTATTTCAGAGGACTGGATTATTCTGGCGTTCATCTGTTCTGCTTTGGTTCGTATAGCTGACAGGGCTTCTTCTTCAAGATGCCCGATCAATACTGTTGAATTTGATTTGATGATACCCGCTTTTTCACCGGCAATTTCTCTCAGCGTATCACCGAGCCGATCCATGTGATCAAAGCCAATCGTTGTAATGATTTCCAGATCCGGGTGATGAATGACATTGGTGCTGTCAAGTCTGCCGCCCAATCCTGTTTCAATTACAGCGTAATCTGCCTGCTGTTCTTTGTACCATTGTGAGGCGATCAGGGTATCTATCTCAAACATGGAGAGATCCGCTGCTTCAATCGATTCCAGATCCCGGTTCAGATAATGCAGAAAGACCGCTTCCGGTATCCATTCTCCATTCAGGCGGATGCGGTCGCGGTGATTGATCAGATGCGGAGAGGTATAGAGGCCAACGCGGTATCCCTGACTTCTAAGAATATCAGAAAGATAGTTTGCCGTACTGCCCTTGCCATTCGTTCCGGCAATATGAATGGAATGGAAACTGTCCTGCGGATTCCCCTGTTCTTCCATGAATTCCTTAAATCGGTGAAAGCCAATATTGCGATTTCTCCGTGAAGTGACCCAGCTGATCGCTTCTTCAATATCAGTGAACATATAGATTCGGAATCTGCCAGTCTATCGGCTGTTCTCCATGTTCCTTCAGGAATTCGTTTGCTTTTGAAAAGTGACGGCAGCCAAAGAAGCCGTTGTATGCAGAAAGCGGCGAAGGATGTGCTGCAGTCAGTACACAGTGCCGAGAACTGTCAATCAATGCCTGCTTGGTTTTTGCATTTCTTCCCCAGAGCAGGAAAACAACCGGCTCCTTCTTTTCATTGATTCTTGCAATGGCATGATCGGTAAATGTTTCCCAGCCTTTTCCAGCATGCGAATTTGCAGCAGAATCTCTTACCGTCATAACCGTGTTCAGAAGGAATACTCCCTGCTTTGCCCAGGGCATCAGATAGCCGTTATCAGG
>SABF01000397.1 GCA_009929095.1 Erysipelotrichia bacterium | reverse complement strand
GGATATGGCAAAGGGTGATGAGATTATCATCAACACCAATGTTGGCCATAAGACGATCACTATGAATGGAGATAACATCTTCAAAGACAAAAACAAATTGTCCACGTTCTTTCAGTTGACGATCGGTGACAACAAAATCTCCTATGATGCGGCTGAGAACTATACCAATCTGGACGTTAGAATTTATTACACGCCTCAGTATCTGGGGGTCTGATTATGGAACTGATAGTCATGGATAAAGATTTCACTGAATTGGGAACGATAGAGCTGTTCAGTTCCCTTCAGTGGAATCGTAAGTACTATGAATGCGGCGACTATGAACTGCACTGCTCAACAGATTATTTTGAACTGTTAGACAGCGGAACGTATCTGTTTAGAAGTGGCTACGAACTTGCATTGATAGACAGCGTGGATCTGAGCAGATCTTCAACAAATGAGTCAACAACAAAAGTGACTGGCAAATTCATCGAGTCCATTCTGAATGACAGAGTTTGTCCTGGAACAAAGACCTACACAGGAACGCATGAAGCAATTGCCAGACAGTGCATAGACGAATACTTTATCAGCCCAACTGACACAGACCGTAAGTTCAATTACCTTTCACTTGGTGCAGATGGCGGATACGGGACAGATACAACGCTGGAACTTAAGAATGATGAAATTGGCGATTCGGTATATACACTGCTGGAAGAACAGGAACTATCACAGCAGATCGATTATGACTATCAAACCAATACTTTGAAGTATCAAGTGTGGAAAGGAACCGATCGAACAGATGACCAGGATGCAAATACCTGGGCGGTCTTTTCTGATGAGTTTGAGAACATCACGGATACCGAGTATTCGAAAAACATATCCGATTATAAGAATGTCGCCTACGTTATCGGGAAGAACAATGTTGTCTGCGAAGTGGATCAGTCCAATGGAGAACGACGCAGAGAGATGACAGTCACTTCTACTGAATCGGATACCGCAGTATTGAAGTCAAAGGGTGAGCAGGCTCTTACCAAATATAAAACGATTGAGGTATTCAACGGCAAGATTATCAACTCTGACAATCTGGTCTATAGAACTGGATGGGATCTCGGTGACCTGGTCACGGTCATCAATAAGCAGGTCAATAAGATCCTGAATATCAGGATCACAGAGATCAAGGAGGTATTCGAAGATGGCGAGATGAAGATCACACCAAAGTTTGGATCCGACTATCTGAGCATTTCAAACTTCATCAAGAGAGAGGCAGGTAAGTAATATGCGCTATGGATTTTTCAACAGTAACATCACAGGATATGATTCGAATGGCCTGCCAGTCTTTGACCGCGCAGAGGATGCAGAGTTTCTGGCTACGCCAGTACACGCACTTGTTTCAGACGGTGTATTTGCTAACCCATCAGACGGATTTCAGGTGACCGCGGGTGAGGGAATGACGGTAAAAACGGCGCCTGGCAAAGCAATGGTCCAGGGATACTTTGCTTGGGAAACGGATAATCG
>SABF01000062.1 GCA_009929095.1 Erysipelotrichia bacterium | reverse complement strand
TTTCTAAAGAGGAGATTTGCATGAAAGCACTGTCCAAAGTGAAAGGAAGAAAGAAGAATGCCTGAGGTAAGTATTGTTGTCCCTATTTATAATGTGGCGGACTATCTTCCTAAGTGCATTGATTCCATTCTTACACAGACCAATTCTGACTTTGAACTGATCCTGGTTAACGATGGTTCAACTGATACTTCTCTGGACATCGTGCGGAAGTACGAACAGCAGGATAAGCGAATCACAGTTGTGAATAAGACAAATGGGGGACTTTCCGATGCCCGCAATGCTGGCATGGCAATTGCTCGCGGTACATATATTCAGTTTATAGACAGCGATGATACCATCGAACCGGAACTGGTTGAAAAGTGTCTGGATGCGTTTCACAAAACGGATGCGGATATGGTCATCTTTGATGTTTATCAGTATTACCAGAAGACCAATACTCGAGAAGTCATCAGGAACAGTTATGATGGAACCAAGACATACAGTCTGGAAACAAATCCGGAAATGATGACAAAGATTCTGAATGCGGCCTGGAACAAAATGTACCGACTGTCATTATTCAAAGACAGCCGAATCATCTATCCTTGGGGATGCTACTATGAGGACCTCGGCACAACCTACCGGCTTTTGGCAAGATGCAGAAAAGTGGCATTTGTAAACATTCCGCTTTATGATTATCTAAAGGACAGGCCTGGCAACATCACTACTCAGTTCAATTTCTCTGTGTATCATGTACTTGATATGATAAAAATCACGATGGATGATTATCAGTGTCTTGGCATATACAACCGGTATTATGAAGAACTGAAGTATCTGGCAGGAGTTAATATACTGGAATGTCTGAAGAAGACCAGAACTGTCAATGACAAGAAGATGACTGAAAAGTTTATTGATGTATGTTTCTGGTTTCTGCATAGTCATTTTCCGGAATTTCCTAAATGCAGATATAAAATATTAAGAGAGAAGAATGACTGGATATATGCACATTCACACATACTGAAGATGTATCTGTCATATCGAAGAAAGAAACTGGAGGCTGAATAAGTATGGCACAGGTAACGATTATTGTACCAATTTATAAAGTAGAGAAGTATCTGAGGGACTGTTTTGATTCTCTTTTAAAACAAAGCTCTGATGACTTCACTGTACTTGCAGTCAATGATGGCTCACCGGACGGATGTGATGAGATTATAAAAGAGTATGTTTCTGCTCATCGAAATAAGATTCAGGGAATAAAAAAGGAAAATGGCGGGTATGGATCTGTGCTTCAGCTGGCGATCAAAGAATGCAGAACCCCATATTTTCTAGTGTGTGATCCGGATGATACACTGCAGCCCAAAGCAGTGGAAACACTGCTGAGACTTGCAAAAGTATCTCGCGCAGATATTACCATCGGGGCTAAATTGATTATGAAGGAAGGTCAGGATATACGCGAATATGATGCAGCTTATAACAAGGCATATACCAGACTGAAGACCAATACGGTATATAACAGCGGCACACAGGATTTTAATGACCTTTTCTTCATTGATCCCAGTCCGCATGCCAAGCTGTATCGTACCGATCTGGCAAGGGATATTAATTTTCCTGAACACGTATCGTATACAGACAATATGCTATTCTATCTAAGTCTTCTGAAGGCAGAAAAGGTTATCTATACAGATGAACCTTTGGCTGATTATCTGGTCAATCGTACAGGCAACACTATGACTGATATTAGCTATCCGGCTATGAATGGACAGATTATGGTATTTAAGTCTATCCTGATTCAGGCAGAGAATACCCGCAGCAATATACCTGATATGTTCTGGTATCGGATGTTTGAGAGTTTTAAATTCATGCTGTATCAGATGAAACGTATGGATGGTACCAAGGCTCAGTATGAAGAGACTATGAATTATCTGGAGACCTATCTGGAAAAACTGACTTCTTATGGAAAGGCGATAAAACCGCTGTATAAAAAATACAGCAAATCAGCAATCGTTGAACGTTTACGAGATGAAGCAATGATGAGTCCGAAGCGCTATGCCAGCACATTCGAGGGACTGAAGATCAGATTGGTAGCAGAATTCAAAGAGAAAGCAAAAGCATGAAATATTGCAGTGATGCCTATCAGAATGAAGTCTGGAGGAATCACTGCTTTTATAATCCTCCTGCCGTGTGAATTCGTGATATGTTCACGTAAAATTCACCATACACTTTGCTCATTTATAT
Organism: Erysipelotrichia bacterium; assembly: GCA_009929095.1. GTDB lineage: Bacteria > Bacillota_I > Bacilli_A > Erysipelotrichales > Erysipelotrichaceae > Bulleidia. The sequence goes on along the minus strand of SABF01000062.1, from coordinate 5,706 downwards.
AGAATAATAAAATGTAAGTCAAGGAGAAATATATGGATAGCAATGAGAATAATGATCATGTCATCAAAACAGACGAACCTGCAGCAGGATACGAACCAGCAGACCCTGAAGATTCTGATGTCGATGATTATGATGAAGAGGAGCCAGAGGAACCAGAGGAACCAGTGCCTGAAAAGAAACATCGTTTTCATAAACCCGGCAGAATTATTCTTTTGCTCATTTTGATCGCCGGCGCAGTATTAGGGGGATGGTGGTTTTTCTTACGTCCCAGCAAGTCATCCGATAAGACTGCGGCATTGACAGATGCGAGCAGCACATATGTTCGCTCTGTAACTTTGAGCAAAGGATCGCTGGAGAACACTGTAACTGCCGCCGGCACGATTGCTTCACAAGATACTTCCAACGTTACTACATCATTGAAATATGTAGTAAAGAGTATTGATGTCAAGGTTGGAGATTCCGTTCAGGCAGGAGACACGCTTGTTACTCTTGATACATCAGAATTGGAAAAACAGATTGCCAGAAAAGAGGCCTCTGATCAGGAATCATATGAAAAACTGAAGCGGACGCTTGAAGATGCGACTTATTCCAAAAATGATGCATATACGGCAATGGCCAATGCGAAGTCTGCACTGGCAACTGCTCAGACAAACTATGACAATGCGGCAGCTGTCTACAATAAAGCCAAAAGTGAAGTGTCTACTTTTCAATCAAATTATGATTATCTGAGCGCTGAGCTTGTAACCGCAACCACCAACGAGAATACTGCATTGAATACTCTGCAGTCAGCAAGTTCTGCATGTTTGGCGGCTGGCTATGAAAGTGACTGCAGCACAGCACCGACAGGAGATGCTCTGAAGTCTGCGTATGACATCGCTGTCAATGCAGAAGTCATCACCAGTTCTGCATATACCACAGCAAAGACAGCGGCGGATTCTGCTGCTGCGGAATTGAAAGATAAGCAGACAAGTGTGAATTATGCTTCTTCAGAATCAGCATATAACAGTACATCATCCGCTTTAGCACAGGCACAATCCACTTATGACAATGCTGCACAGAAATTCAATACAGTCAATGCAGCTTTTTTCGATGCGCAGAATGCTCTTGCGAAGGGCGTTACAGACAATGATTTGGAAGATCTCAGAAGCAATCTTGAAAAGTGCACGCTGAAATCAGAGACAGCAGGTGTCGTAACGGCAATCAATGCAACGGTAGGCAGCACGGTAACAGATTCGACGGTTGCGACGATACAGAATACAAGTTCTCTTCAGATTACGGTACCTGTCGATGAATATGATATCAAGTCCATTGAGAAGGGTATGACTGCAGTCATTACCAGTGATGCCATCACTGAGGAACTTCAGGGAACAGTATCTACTGTTTCGCCAGTGGCGACTGCTTCAAATCAGGGACAATCCAGTTCTTCTTTCAATGTAACTGTAACAATCAATGGTTCAACCGATGTACTGCTGATCGGTATGAGTGCGGAAGTGAAAATCGTCTTATCTTCCACTGGTGATGTATACACCGTGCCGATCGATGCTGTTGGAAAAGATGATGATGGCAATTCTGTTATATATGTTAAGGGAGAGAATGGTACTTATTCGCCGGTAAAAGTCACGACCGGAGAACAAAATGACTATTTTATTGAAATCAGCGGTTCAGATCTGAAGGATGGGCTGACGGTCAGAGCATCTGCTGACGCCGAAGCTGCTGCAGTATCTTCAGCCGCTTCAGCAACCTCCTCAAGTGATGCCGCATTCAGCTTTGGAATGGGAGGAGCTCAGCAGGGCAGTGACAATATGCCTGCTGGAGGCGCGCCGTCAGGCGGCAGACCTGGAGATAACTGATGTCTTTGCCTGAACAGAAAATAAGGAAGCCGATCATCCGGCTTAGGCATATTGTAAAGAAATACTTTATTGGCAAGCCGAATGAATTGGAAATTCTTCATGGGATAAATATTACTGTCTTTGAAGGAGAATTTGTGTCTATTGTTGGCGAGTCTGGTTCTGGAAAAAGCACTCTGATGAACATCATTGGGGCCTTGGACAGACCAACCAGCGGCAGTTATCAGCTGAATGAAATCGATATGATGAAAGCTAAGGATAAAGAGGTATCTCATATCCGGAACAGGGAAGTGGGTTTTGTCTTTCAGACCTATAATCTGATTGGCAGAATGAATGCTCAGAAGAATGTGGAACTTCCAATGCTTTACGCAGGGATACCCGGCAGACAGCGTCAGGAGAAAGCACAGGAACTTCTGAAATTAGTTGGTATGGGTGAACGTATGAAGCATCAGCCAAATGAACTGTCGGGCGGTCAGAAACAGAGAGTTGCTATTGCAAGGGCACTTGCCAATGATCCTGCTATACTGCTGGCTGATGAACCGACAGGCGCATTGGACTCGGAAACAAGTCGGGAAGTTATGGATCTGTTTCATGAGATTCATCAGAAGCGCGGCGTGACAATTGTTTTAATAACGCATAACCGGAAACTTGCTGAAGAGAGCGACCGTATTATTTCGATCAGTGATGGCCGCGTCATCAGTGAGACCAAAGGAAAGGGAGAGGCGTCTGCTCATGGGCTTTCTTGATAACATTGAGATGGCTTTGGCATCTCTTCGGTCCAATAAAATGCGGGCATTGCTTACCATGCTTGGCATTATTATTGGAATAGGATCGGTGATTGCCATCATGACAGTCGGAGGTTCGCTGAGCGGATCTATAACTGATTCTCTGAAATCCTTTGGAATTACCAATATCACTGTCAGTGTCACAGAGAAAACCAGCAGTTCTTCTGGGGGTGTCAGCACCTCCGGCCGCTCCGGTTCCAACATGGGCAGAATGTTCAGCCGCAGTACTATGTCTGATTCAGATCTGATTACCTCAGACATGATCAATGAATATAAAACAGCCTATGCAGATGACATTGATTATTTGTCTCTTACAGAGACAGTCGGAAACAGTACGGTTACCGTTAATGCCAATGAGGCGACTGTGAATATATCCGGGACTAATGAAGATTATAAGGCAGCAAATGATATTACCCTGCTTACTGGCAGATGGATCAATGCAAGTGACCTTGAAGATACCCGCAAGGTATGCGTGGTCTCTGATCAGTTTATCTCTGATACCTTTGGTGATAAGACTGATGGTGTTGGTGAAAGCTTCACTGTGACGATGAACGGGTTCACCCAGAAGTTCTACATTGTAGGAATCTATGAATATGAAGCAAACTCAATGTTCTCTACTTCCACCGACATCACTACAGCCATGTACATTCCGGTTACGACTGCCAAGAAACTGATGCAGTCAAATAGCGGATATTCCTCCATCACTATAATGGCATCGGCAGATGCAGACAGTACAGAGTTTCTGAAGACTACCCAGCAGTTCTTTGCCAGTTTCTATACTCACAACGATTCCTACACTATTGAAGCAAGCAATAACTCTGATATGCTCAGTACGATGACCGAGATGATGAGCCAGATCACGCTTGCTATCTCAGCAATTGCTGCAATCTCACTTCTGGTCGGCGGAATCGGTGTCATGAACATTATGCTGGTATCGATAACTGAACGAACCAGAGAAATCGGCACCCGCAAAGCCCTGGGGGCAACGCAGATGGATATCCGTATGCAGTTTATTACAGAATCTGTCATCATCTGTTTAGTAGGCGGTGCCCTTGGAATTGTGCTTGGCCTTATATTGGGATCAGTCGGTGCCAGTATGCTGGGCTATGCATCAAGACCTTCCATCACTGCTATCGCAGTTTCGGTACTGTTCTCTATGGGAATTGGCATCTTCTTTGGTTACTATCCGGCGAACAAGGCCGCTAAACTGGATCCAATTGATGCATTGAGATATGAATAATATGAATTTAAAGCTCCGAAGGACGATGCTCCTTCGGAGTCTTATCAGATACTGTATGTTATAATTGACACCGTGACAGGAGATACTGCATGGTAAAAGTTACAGTGATTGTTCCAATGTACAATGTGCAGGAATACGTATCTCAGTGTCTGGAAAGTCTCGCTGCTCAGACTCTTCGGGATATGGAAGTCATTCTGGTGGATGACGGCTGCACCGATAGTACACCGGAGATTGCTCTGAAGTTTTCTGATCAGTATCCTGATCGCTTCAGACTGCTGCACAAAACGAATGGCGGACTGTCCGATGCTCGAAACTACGGCATTCCTTACGCAAAAGGAAAGTACATAGCTTTTTTGGATTCCGATGATTATGTGGAACCGTCTCTGTATGAGAAGATGTCCGATCTGATGGAACAGGGCAATGATGCAGTTGTTACGGATATTGAATACTCTTGGAAGGACACATCCAGAAATTATGTCATGAAGGGGCTCAGCGACTGGTCAGCTGAAACGATTCAGAAGAAGGCTATGCTGTCACCGATGTTTGCCTGGAACAAGATGTATAAAGCATCTTTCTTCACTGAAGATGGCTATCGATATCCGATTGGCACCTGGTATGAAGATACCCCTGTTACTGCAAGAATCTTTGCTCACTGTCATTCGATTGGGTATCTGAATGAATGTTTGATTCACTATCGTCAGCGGGAAGGATCAATCATGGCATCCTGTGATGATCCGCGAATCAGAGATATATTTCATGTTATGGAACTGGTCAGAGAAGAGTTTGAAACAGATGGTCTTGAGAAACAGTATCACGATGAACTGGAATACCTGCATATTGAGCACCTGTGTTTGTATGGCATGTTCCGCTTTATCCGTTCGCCATTCTGGAAAGAATGCTATCAAACAAGCAGAGCAGTGATGATGACCTGCTATCCGCAATGGCACAGCAATTCATATCTGAAGAATCTGAGCCGTAAGAACCAGTACTTTCTGCGATTCTACAGCCGCGGCACCGCATGGCTGTTCCATCGTTTGATCTGCAAAGGAGACTAGCAATACGCGTACTAAATATTCTTTCTACAACTTTCTGGTCAGTCTGATCACTGCCGTTATTCTGCCGCTTGTCGGATTTTTAAAAGTCCGACTTTTCATCCGGTTCTATGGCAGTGACTTAAATGGTCTGCAGATCACTGCAGCCAATATCATTACCTTCCTGAATATCTGTGAAATATCTTATTCTCTGGCATTCAGGCAGCTCTTATTCAAGCCTCTGGCTGACAAGGATCACCAGAAGGTGCAGGAAATCTATTATGGCGCTAGGAAAATCTTCCGCATCACCGGCTGGATTGTTCTGGGGGCTGGTGTTGCTGTGGCGCTGTTTTTTCCGTTCTTCGCAGATTCTCCGCTTGATTATATTCAGACGGCCGGCATGTTTCTGATGCTGGCAATCCCATATGGTCTTTCCTACTTCCTGATGGGACCTAACTTTGTAATTATTGCTGATCAGAAAGAGTATAAAATCAATATTTGGATTCAGGCAATTGCTATTGCCAGAATGTTTCTGATGATTTTGGTCATTCTTGCAAAGATGCCGTTTATCTGGATTATTCTGATTGAAGGAGTCAATGTATTTGGATCCAATCTGGTAGCTCGGAAAATTGCTCTGAAGACTTATCCGTGGATGCGGGAAACTCCGGCTAAGGAGAATGATAAGTCATTTCAGAAGAATGCAAAGTATGCAGTGATCCAGCGGCTCAGTACTCTGGCGACAACCAATACCGATAACATCGTCATTACGCTGTTTATGGGTTATACAATGACCAGTGTGTATG